>JALOTF010000127.1 GCA_025458025.1 Beijerinckiaceae bacterium
GCGGGGTAAATCACGACCGGGTTTTTCGTGCCGAACACGACACGGATGCGCGTGAGTACATCCAGCCCCAGTTTGCCGAATTCCGGGCCGCGATGGTCAATCGTCGGCTTCGCCATGGCTGCGAGCACGGGCAGCGGCGTATTGGTCGGGCCAGGGATCTGCAGGAAGTGGCGACCGGTTGCGATCATGACGGATTTCCTCTGGACTTATTTTTATCAAGAAAAAGAGAGGCTTGAACTCATTCCCATGGCGGTGGTTGCCAACCGGAAGTGGCGCAGAAGCTCTCTTGTTTATGATTTTGTATTTTGTATTATAAAAATCGTCAAGCTGGTTCGGGGGCCTCTCTCATGCCCGGCGGATCGGCCATCTGTTGCGGGAGGTGTGTGTATGGGCTCGGTCGATCGTCGTTTGAGTGCAGCCGCCACGCGCGATGTTGCGCTGGAGCGCCGCCTTTCGCGCGCGCTGCAGGGCGAGGTGGCTTTCGATGCCTTCACGCGCGGGCGCTACGCCACGGATGCGTCGATTTACCAGATCATGCCGCTGGGCGTGGTGTTCCCGCGTTCGGCGCTGGATATCTCTGCCACGCTAGACATCGCCCGTGAGCGTGACGTGCCGGTGATCTTCCGCGGCGGCGGCACCTCACAGAACGGCCAGCCCATCGGGGCAGGCCTGGTGGTCGATTGCTCGCGCCATTTCAATGGCGTCATCGATTACGATGCTGCGAGCCGTCGCGTGCGCGTGCAGCCGGGCATGGTTCTGGAGCGGCTGAACACTCGCCTGCGCAACGATGGCCTGTTCTTCCCGGTTGAGCCCTCCACCGCCTCGCGCTGCACGATTGGCGGCATGACGGGCAACAATTCCTGCGGTGCGCGCAGCCTCGTTTTCGGCAAGATGGTCGATAATGTTCTGGCCGTTGATGCCCTGCTCGCGGACGGAGCAGCCATGCGCTTCGAACGCCGCGCTGCGATGGCGGGGCAGCCACTGGCGGAGGCCATGCTCGGGATTGCCGAGCGCGAGCGCGCGGAGATCGCGGCGCGTTATCCCCGCGTGCAGCGCCGCGTGGGCGGTTACAATCTCGACAGTTTGCTCGCACCGGAGGCCAATCTCGCGCATCTGCTCGTGGGATCGGAAGGAACGCTCGCTGGCTTCACCACGATCGAGTTGCAGCTCACGCCCCTGCCGAAGCATCGCGTGATGGGTGTCTGTCAGTTCCCGAGTTTCCGCGCGGCGATGGAGGCGACGCAGCATCTCGTGGCGCTTGGGCCGACGGCGGTGGAACTGGTGGACCAGAACGTGCTCTCGCTCGGCGCGGATATCCCGCTCTTCGTGCGCACGCTCTCGCGCATCACGAAAGGGCAGCCGGATTGCCTGCTGCTGACGGAATTCGCGGGCGATGATCCCGGCACCCTGCGCGCGGACCTTCGCCGGCTTGAGCAATGCATGGCCGATCACGGCTTCCCCGATGCTGTGGTCGAGGTGCTCGATTCCGGCTTGCAGAAGCAGGTCTGGGAGGTGCGCGAGGCTTGCCTCAACATCATGATGTCGATGAAGGGTGACGGCAAACCGGTTTCCTTCATCGAGGATTGCGCGGTGCCGCTGGAGCACCTCGCGGATTACACCGATGCCGTCACGGCTGTGTTCGAGAAGCACGGCACGCGCGGCACCTGGTATGCCCATGCCAGCGTCGGCTGCCTGCATGTCCGCCCCATCCTCAACATGAAGACGGAAGAAGGCGTGCGCGCCATGCGCGCCATTGCCGAGGAAACTGCCGAGCTCGTGCGGCGCTTCAGGGGCTCCTATTCCGGCGAGCATGGCGATGGCATCTCGCGCTCGGAGTTCATCGCGCCGATGTTCGGCGAGCGGTTGAACCTCGCGTTTTCGGAGGTGAAGACGGCGTTTGACCCCGCGAACCGGCTCAATCCCGGCAAGATCGTCGCGCCCCTCCGCTTTGATGATCGCAGCCTGATGCGGTTCGAACCGGATTATGCGGCAGCACTTCCCGCAGCACCCGCGCTCGACTGGAGCGAATGGGGCGGCTTCCCGGGCGCTGTCGAGATGTGCAACAACAACGGCACCTGCCGCAAACGCAGCGGTGGCGCGATGTGCCCCTCCTTCCGCGTCACGGAGGATGAAACGCATGTGACGCGCGGGCGCGCCAATGCTTTGCGCCTGGCGATTTCCGGGCAGTTGGGGCGCGATGCTTTTACCTCGCCGGAGATGAAGGAGGCGATGAGCCTCTGCGTGGGCTGCAAGGCCTGCCAGCGCGAATGCCCCACGGGTGTCGACATGGCGAAGATGAAGATCGAGTTCCAGTACCATTATGCGGCGCGCCACGGCCTCACCTTGCGAGACAAGCTGGTGGGCTGGCTGCCGCGTTATGCGCCCCTCGCGCAGCGTTTTCGTGGCCTTGCAAACCTGCGCAACCGCGTGCCGCTGCTGCGGCATCTGATGGAGCGCTTCACCGGCTTGTCCGCCGAGCGCCCCCTGCCGGAATGGCAAGAGGCCTGGTGCCAGGAAGGTGCCTTCGCGACGCCCGAGGATGTACGGGGCGATGGGCTCGATCTCGTGCTGTTCGGGGATACCTTCAACCGGAATTTCGAGCCGGAGAACCTCGCGGCTGCGATGCGCGTGCTGAAGGCGGGGGGTTATCGCCTGCATCGTATTCAGCCGTCGGATGGTGATCGTCCGCCCTGCTGCGGGCGCACTTTCCTTTCGGTCGGGCAGGTCAACAAAGCGCGGGCCGAGATGGATCGGTTGGTTGCGAGCTACGCGCCTTTCGTCGCGAAGGGTGCGCGGATCGTGGGGCTGGAGCCCTCCTGCCTTCTCACGCTGCGCGATGAACTGCGGGCCGTAAAGCCGGGCGCTGAATCCTCTGCCATCGGCAAGGCGGCGTTCCTGA
Source organism: Beijerinckiaceae bacterium (assembly GCA_025458025.1). Taxonomy (GTDB): domain Bacteria; phylum Pseudomonadota; class Alphaproteobacteria; order Rhizobiales; family Beijerinckiaceae; genus Rhabdaerophilum. The sequence continues at coordinate 2,900 of JALOTF010000127.1, forward strand.
TCGAGGAGGTGCTCGCGGCTGATCTCGCGAGTGGGCGCGTGACGCTTCCCTTGCAGGATCAGCAGGGGCGCGTCGCGCATCTCCATGGCCATTGTCACCAGAAGGCGGCGGATGCGATGGGCGCGGTGGAGACCTGCCTCAAGGCCGTGCCGGGGCTTACCGTGAAGCTGATTGAATCGAGTTGCTGCGGCATGGCCGGCAGCTTCGGTTATCAGGCGGAAACGCTGGATGTTTCGCGCGCCATGGCGGAAGCGAGTCTGCTGCCGGCGGTGCGCGCGGTGGGGGCTGGCGATCTCATCGTCGCAGACGGAACCTCCTGCCGGCACCAGATTGCGGATGGTGCAGCCCGTGAAGCCTTGCATGTCGTGCGGGTTCTGGATCAGGCTCTGGCGAACAGGGAGCAAGGCGCGTGACCCGAATCTCCGCCATTGATGGCATCCACCGCCGCTACCTCCATGACGAGGTGGCCGAGCGCATCCGCGAGCTGGTGCTCTCAGGCGAGCTTGAGCCCAATTCCCGCGTGAACGAACTCGAACTTGCGGAGCGTTTCGGTATCTCGCGCACGCCGCTGCGCGAGGCGATCAAGATCCTCGCAACCGAGGGGATGCTGGAGCTTCTGCCCAACAAGGGTGCGCGCGTCGCCGCCGTGAACGAGGCGGAAATCGACGAGATGCTCGAGGTGATCGCAGGGCTGGAGGCCAATGCCGCGCGCCTGCTCGCCAAGCGCATTACCGATGCCGAGATCGCGGATATCGCGGAACTGCACGAGGCCATGCTGGAAGCCTATGCCAAGCGGGATGAAGCGGGCTATTTCACGCTCAACCGGCAGATTCATGAAGCGATGATGCGGGCAGCGAAGAATGCCACGCTCGCACAGCTTTATTCCGGGCTTTCCAGTCGGATCCAGCGCTTCCGCTATGCAGCGCACAAGACGCCGGAGCAATGGAAGCGCGCCATCGACGAGCATGAGGAGATGCTGCGGCTGATGATCGGGCGTGAGGGCGAGAAGCTCGCAGCCCTGATGGAAGCGCATATCCTGGGCAAAAAAGAACCCATCGCCGCACAATTCGGGGCCATGGGTTCGAGGCTCGCCTAAGGCGAAACGGCCGGAGCGTTCATCGCACCCCGGCCTTGTTGGATGTCAGTTGCTGACCGTGACCTTCGCCTCGCGCGCGACCTTGCCCCATTTCTGGATTTCCGAGGCGATGAACTTCGCGAAATCATCGCGATAGATGCTGGGCACGGCGGAGCCGTTATTGGCCCAGATCGCCTTGATTTCATCGCTCGCCAGCGCTTTACGGATCTCGGCGGTCATCTTCTCGATCACATCCGGCGGCGTGCCCTTGATGGCCCAGACGCCATACCAGGTGGAAACGATGTAGCCGTTGAGCCCGGCTTCAGCGGCGGTCGGTACATTGGGCACAGCAGCGTTCCGCGCTTCCGACGCCACGGCGAGGCCGAGCAGGTTGCCGCCCTGGATCTGCGGCGCGGACGATCCGAGCCCGTCGAACATCACGTCGATCTTGCCGGAAACCAGATCCTGCATGGCCGGGCCCGCGCCGCGATAGGGCACATGCACGAGATCCACGCCTGCGAGGCTCTTGAACAGCTCGCCCGCGATGTGATGCGTCGAGCCATTGCCGGAAGAGGCGAAGTTCACCTTGCCGGGGTTGGCTTTCGCGTGGGCGATGAAATCCTTCAGCGATTTCACGTTCGGCAACGCCTTGGGCGAGACCGAAACCACCTGCGGCGGCATCGCAATCACCGCGATCGGGACGAAATCCTTCTCGAGGTCATATTCCAGCTTGGGGTAAATCGCCGGGGCGATGGTGTGGTGCGCCGCGCCTACGAAGAAGGTGTAGCCATCGGGCGCCATTTTCGCAGCCTGCCCCGCGCCGAGTGTGCCGCCCGCGCCGCCGCGATTGTCGATGATCACGCGCTGGTTCAGTTGCTTGTCGAGAACAGCCGCGAGCGGCCGGGCGAAGGCATCGGTGCCGCCGCCGGCGGGGAAGGGGTTGAGCATGGTGATGGGCCGGGCCGAGGGCCAGCCCTGCGCCATGGCCATTTGCGGCACAAGGCCGGCGGCAAGCCCGAGTGCAAGGCCGGCCAAGGTGGCACGGCGGGTCGTCTTCCCATGGGGAAACGGCATGGTGGTCCTCCCTTTTTCCGGCCTCCATGTGCCGGTTTTCGTTATGGTTCCGGGCGGATTTTCCCGCCTCGTACTCTACGGCCCGAAAGCCGTGGAAGATCGTTTCACGCCGCGTTGAGCTGCGCGAGGCTGGCGATCAGGTCCGAAGTTGCAGCCGCCGATAGGGGCGAAGGCGCTTCTGCAGGGCGCTTGCCTCCTCGGCGAGGAAGGCATTGCCCGAGAGCGCATAGATCGCCTGATGGAACCGTTCGTTCGCGTCGTAATAGGCGTCGGGATCGGCGCGATGATCCGCGCAATCCGCCTGTGCCGCCTGAAGTCGCGCGAGCCCCTCGGGTGAGATGCGACGTGCCGCGAGCCGCGCGCACATGGCTTCGAGTTCCGCCATCACCTCGAACATCTCATAGAGACGTTCGGGCGAGGCGGTTGCCACCACCGCACCCCGACGCGGGCGCATCTCGATCAGCCCCGCCGCAGCCAGTTGCTGCAAGGCTTCACGCACCGGCGTGCGGGACACGCCGTAGCGGTTCGCAAGAGTTGTCTCATCCAGGCGCGAGCCGGGAACGAACTCGCCACAGGCGATCGCGTTTTCGAGGCTCTCGCGGACTGCA
>JALOTF010000128.1 GCA_025458025.1 Beijerinckiaceae bacterium
AATGGCGGAGACGATGGGATTCGAACCCATGATACCCCTTTCGAGGTATGCTCATTTAGCAAACGAGTGCCTTCAGCCTCTCGGCCACGTCTCCGTCGCCGGCGAACCAGCGTGGCCCGTCTATGCCCGAGCGTGGCCGCGGTTTCAAGTCCGAAGGGTGCGCTTTCCCGTCCGAGGTGCTCCGTGCCCGGTCCGGGAAAGCGAAACAGCTGAAAAGCGGCGTCTTCAGTGCGTCGAAAGCCATTCGCGGGCAAGCCGCAGCGCCTGGGCCACCTGACCCGGCTCCATCTCGGCTGCGAGTTCCTGCCGGCGGCGGGCGGCCTCGGCATCGCCCCTCAGCGCCGCGAGGTTGAACCACTTGTGCGCTTCGATCAGATCCATCGCGCCCGAGCGCCCCGTGGCGAAATCCACGGCCTTGTCGAAGAGGTTGGTGACCGGTTCGCCGGATCCATTCATGGTCATCGCGATCATCGTTCTGTTCCCTTGCCTGTGCCTGTTCTGCCCTCGCGAACTCGTTTCATCGGTCCGCGATCGGATGGTTCGAATTTGAGCGAAATTTTCGAAAAACCACTGAAAAAGCTGGGTTACCGGAATCTCGCCAATTTCAGGCGTTCAGATTCCGTTGACTCCAGAATGGCGAATTTCCCAATCTTTTCAGATGCCTTGCTGGGGCAGGCTCAAGGTGAACGGAAGCTTCCCGAAACCATTCCAATCCAAACCGTCTGAGGAACGTTCTCGGCTGGACATTGTTTACAGATGAACTACTCTCACGCCCAACGGCCGCGCACCGGGCAGCACGGCTCAGAATGAAAAGCCCCGGATGGAGGAGGAAACCATGGCACGCACAATCCCGTCGTCCCGCCTGAAGACCACGCTGCTTGCGCTCGGCGCGGCGGCCATCGGCGCCCTTGCGCTGCCCGGCGCGGCCTCCGCGCAGGAGGTTCTCGGCACCTGGCTGCGCGAGAACGGCGAATCGCGCATCCGCCTCGCGAAATGCGGGGATGCCATTTGCGGCACGGTTGTGTGGCTGAAGAATCCGGCCGAATCGAAATCGAAGGTTGGCCAGCGCGTTTTCTATGACATGAAGCCGAACGGCTCGAACAGCTGGGCCGGGCAAGCCTTCAACCCGGAAGATGGCAAGACCTATTCCGGCAAGATGACGCTTTCGGGCAATTCGCTCACCACGGCGGGCTGCGTGGCCGGCGGCTGGATCTGCCGCTCGGTGAGCTGGGCACGCGCGAACTGAGCTTTTTTAGCCGAAACGTCATGGCCGGACTCGTTCCGGCCATCCACGTCTTTGTCCGTCAATCCGTCGCTAGACGTGGATGCACGGGCCCGGCCCGTGCATGACGTCCGCGCGCTGAATGTCTCTCACCCCTTCGGCTTGTTGCCGAACAGGATTTCCTGAACCTTCGGGTCCTGCATGCGCTGGCCCGAGGGGTCGCGCTTCTCCGCCCCCACGGCGAGGCCGCGCTGCACGGCGGGTCGCGCGGCGATGGTATCGAGCCAGCGCTTCATATTCGGGAACTCGGTGATGTCCTGCCCCTGCCGCTCCCAGAGCTTCGCCCAGCCGTAGCAGGCGATATCGGCGATAGAATATTCGCCCGCGAGGAATTCGCGATCCTTCAGCCGCTTGTTCATCACGCCGTAGAGGCGCTTCGTCTCGTTGGTGTAGCGGTTGATGGCGTATTCGATCTTCTCTGGCGCGTAGATGCGGAAATGATGCGTCTGCCCGGCCATGGGGCCGAGGCCGCCCATCTGCCAGAACAGCCACTGATCGACCTCGACGCGCTGGCGCTCGTTCACGGGATAGAACTTGCCGGTCTTGCGCCCGAGATACTGGAGAATCGCGCCGCTTTCGAAAACCGAGATCGGCTCGCCGCCGACGGTCTCATAATCCACGATGGCCGGAATCTTGTTGTTGGGCGACACCGCAAGGAATTCCGGCTTGAACTGGTCGCCCTTGCCGATATCGATCAGGTGCGTCTCGTAGGGCAGCCCGCATTCCTCGAGCATGATGGAGATTTTCCAGCCATTCGGGGTGGGCCAGTAATAGAGGTCGATCGGTTTCATCGGGGAACCTGTCCTTCGCGAAATGCCGGCCCTTCAGCCGGAGCAGCCCGAACATAAGCGCGGCGCGCGCCGATGGGCAGGGGGCGCAATCGGATTTCCCGGCCTGATCGCGCGGTTGTGAGCGGATGCGCTGCGCGTTAGTCTTCGCTCTGCCGGAAGCGTTTCCGGCCCGACGATTGGATGCCGCCATGACGCTTATCCGCCTTGCCGCCCTCACCCTCGCTGCGAGCCTGCCCGCGACCTTCGCACTGGCACAGACCGCGCCCGCGCCGCAGAACCCATTGCGCCCGGCGAATACGCGCAGCGCGCCTGCGACCCCGCCTGCGGCAGCAACCGCACCGGCAGCGCAGGCTCCTTCTGCCGAGGCCCCCAAACCCAAGCGCCAGCGTTCGGAAGCGCAGCTTGCGAATGACAACCGCATGCGCGCCTGCGGGCAGGAATGGCGGCAGAACAAGGCGCAGCTCACCGCGCAGGGCAAGACCTGGCGGGTGTTCAACGTGGAATGCCGCGCGCGCCTGAAGGCGCAGGGTCGCTAAGGCCCGCCGAACCGTTGCATTTGGACAACGGTTGTGGCTTTCGCGTCGCGCTGCGCATGATCTTGCCCTGAATCGCGGGAGGGGCACCCCCTCCCCCGTTGACCACACGCCCGACCTCGGGGATTGTTCATGCAAGAACAGTCAAGAACTAAACCGGGGATGGGACGAACATGATCAAAGGCAAGGCTTCGGCCGGGCTGGCTGCGCTTGCGGCCGTGATGCTGGCAGGCACCGCACAGGCGCAGGCCCCGCGCTACGTGACATTCGGTGATTCGCTGTCGGATATCGGTAACCTGTTTGCCGCGACCGGCACGCCGCCTGCGCCCTATTTCAACGGTCGCTTCTCGAACGGACGCACCTTCATCGAGTATCTCTCGCCGGGCCAGGCGGGCTGGACGGGTGGCCTTACGCCAGCCGGCAGCGTGAACTTTGCCTTCGGCGGCTCGCGCACGGACAATCTCGTGGCCCTGCCGCCGGGCACGGTGACGCAGATCGGTGCCTTCCTCGCAGGCGGCGGCACCTTCGGCGCCACTGACATCGTGACGCTCTGGGCTGGTGCGAACAACATCTTCCAAGGCATCGCTGTTCCGGCGAACCAGAATGTCGCCGCGATGGGCGCAATTGCCACGGGTGCAGCGAACAATGTCGTGAGCCAGGTGAACACGCTGGCAGGGGCCGGCGCGCGCACAATCGTGGTACTGAGCCTGCCGGATATCGGACTTGCGCCGAACTTCAACACGAGCCCGGCTTCGCCGCTCGCGAGCTTCTCGACCTCGACCTTCAACACAGCCTTGCAAAATGGCCTCGCGACGGTGGTCGCTGCCCGGCCGGGCACGCGCATCCTTCAGGTGAACATTCCAGGCCTGTTCAGCGCGGCGATTGCCAATCCCGCCGCTTTCGGCTTCGCGAATGTCACCAACCAGTGCCTCACGACCGTGGCTTGCGTCACCGCACCGCAAGCCGTGCAGAACACGTATCTGTTCTGGGATGGTGTGCACCCCACCACAGCCGGCCATGCGCTGGTGGCCAATGCAGTGCAGCAATATCTGAACGCGCAGGATCGCGCGCTTTCGGCGACCGCGATCACCGAGATCGCCGCGCAGGATCGTCGCATGGCCGCGAGCCGCGCGCTGGACCGCATCGGCGAGTATCGCCCGGATGCCGGCAAGACCAATGTGTTCATCTCCATCATCGGTGATCATGCGAATGTCGGGGCGCGCGGCGGCATGCGTGGGTATTCCGTGGGCGCAGCGGGGCTCGAATTCGGCTTCATCCGCCATCTGACGGACCAGACCAGCCTCGGCCTCGCGCTCTCGGCCAAGACCGGCGAAGCCACCGCCTCGGCCTATGGTAACAAGGTGACGATGCAGCCCACGACCTTCGCTGCGGACATGATGGCGCGTTGGTCGCGCGGCTCGGGCCTCTTCGTGCAGGGCGCGCTTGGTGCGAGCATCACCCGCATCGGCGAGTTCGAACGGCAGCTCAACATCGGCAACCTGAAGAACCAGGGTTCCACCGTGGCGCATGGCTATAGCGCCATTGCCCAGGTGGGCTATGCGATGCCCATGGGCACCATGACCGTGACGCCCTCCGCGCGGTTTGGCTATCTCTTCGGACAGATGCGTGCCTTCTCGGAAAGCGGCGTAATCGCCCCGCTGGCCTATTCGAGCCGCTCGGTCTCCACCTTCCTGCTCGCGGGCGAGGTGAAGACGAAATTCGCGCTCTCGCAGAGCCTCTCGGCGCATACCGTGTTCGGCTACGAGGCCTTCATCGGCCAGACCGGCTCCAGCCTGAAGGGCTCCATCGCGGATAGCCCCGGCTCGAATTTCGTTGCGCGCGCCGGGCGGATCGAAAGCCCCGGCTTCCTGTTCGGCGCGGGCCTTTCCGGCACGATCAACGGCGTGCAGGCCTCGCTCGATTATCGTGGCTCGGTGGGCAGCGGCGGCAAACTTCAGCACCGCGCGAGCCTTTCGGGCAAGATAGGCTTCTGACCGATCGCCCCATCGGTTTGGTGAAAAAGCGGTCCTCCGGGGCCGCTTTTTTGCTTTCGCTCGCCAGATCACTGGACGAAAGGCGGCGCATCGCCTATCTCACCTCGGCCCGCCGCTTGCGGCTTCGGCATCCTCGTTCCGTTCGGATCCCATGCCGTTCAATCTCTCGACTGACGACATCCTGACCTTCATCCGGGCGAACCAGGATTATGCGCCGCTGATCGTTTTCCTGATGGCCTTGGGCGAGACGATTGTCGTTATCTCGATCTTCATCCCCTCCACCTTCCTGCTGATCGCTATTGGCGGATTGATGGCCGCAAGTGGCGTTCCGCTGCTGCCGTCGCTGCTCGCGGGCGCGTTGGGCGCAAGCCTCGGCTTCTCGCTGATGTATCTGATAAGCGCAACCATGCAGGGGCGCATCCTCACAATGTGGCCGGTGCGGAACTACACGGATACCGTGGCAAAAGCGCAGGATTTCACCCGCCGCTGGGGGGTGCTGGGCGTGTTCATCGGGCATTTCGCGGGGCCGCTGCGGGTGATCATCCCCATTGTGGCCGGCCTCTCGCGCATGCC
>JALOTF010000067.1 GCA_025458025.1 Beijerinckiaceae bacterium
GCCGCACTCTCGGCGGAGAGCATCACGGCATCTGCGCCCTCGAACACGGCGGTCGCGACATCCGACACCTCGGCGCGCGTGGGTGTGGGACTGACGATCATCGATTCGAGCATCTGGGTGGCCACCACCACCGGCTTGCCCAACTTGCGGGCCATGCGGGTGATGCGCTTTTGCAGGCCCGGCACAACCTCCAGCGGTAGCTCCACGCCGAGATCGCCGCGCGCGACCATCAGCGCATCGGACAGCTCCATGATGTCTTCCAGCCGCTCAATCGCCTGCGGCTTTTCGAGCTTGGCCATGACCTGCGCGCGGCCGCGCGCAATCTTCTTCACCTCGGCCACGTCTTCCGGGCGCTGCACGAAGGAGAGCGCAATCCAGTCCACCCCCGCTTCGAGCGCAGCCGTGAGATCGGAACGATCTTTCGGCGTGAGCGCAGAGGTCGGCAGGATGGTGTCCGGCAGGCTCACGCCCTTCTTGTTGGAGATGGGCCCGGAAAAGGCGACCTGGATCACCACCTTCTTCGGCTCGGCCTCGACCACGACAAAGATCAGCTTGCCATCATCGATCAGCACACGATGGCCCACGCGCAAGGATTCGAGAATCTCCGGATGCGGCAGTTGCACGCGGGTCGAATCACCCGGTGTGGGGTCGCTGTCGAGCGTGAAAAGCTGGCCCTTTTCCAGCATCACCGGTGGATTGGCGAAGGTGCCGACACGCAGTTTCGGCCCCTGAAGATCGGCCAGGATGCCAATAGGGCGGCCGATTTCCTCCTCCAGCCGGCGCAACTGCTTCACGCGGTCATTCAGTACCTCGTGGCTCGAATGGCTCATGTTGATTCGGAAGACATCCGCTCCGGCCTCGAACAGGCGGCGGACGGTGGCGTCATCCTGGGATGCGGGCCCCAGGGTGGCGAGAATTTTCGTGCGTCGGTTGCGTCTCATGGTTCCTTGAACCTGGCCCTCTTGCTGTCCTGCCAAGGCAGGGTATGGGCCAGCATTGAAGAAACTGAGACCGGGAAAGGTCGCAGAGCCTCAGGGCCGGCCCGTGACGAGCCCGCCATCCCCCAGTTCCACCGTCCAGTCGCTTTGTTGCCCGGTATCGACTTCGATAAACCCGGCGCGCTCGAACCCTCGCGCATAGCAATCCAGCGGCCCACGGATAGAAAACTCGGTATCGCGGACACAGAGGATATTGGTCCCGCTCCAATCCCCCCCGCGATCATAATCCACCGCGTGCAAATAGAAAAAGCGGGAATTGAGTTGTCCGCGAATAATTGTTTCGCAACGCCCCGGCTTCAGGTTGAACCACCCCTCGGTGACCCAGACCGGGCCATCGAGATAGCCAATGGCCACGCCCACACGGCCCGATGTGGTGTTGCAGATGCGCAGATCCGCCTTCGCCGGCGTGGAAAGACCGGTCAGCCCCGCGACAACGAGGCCGAACACCCATGCCAGCGCAGGTAACGGCCACCTCACGAGATTCCCCCGGTCAGGATGACGCGCATATCATTCGCGTTGGTGAAAGTCGGGCCCGGCACGTAGAGATCCCCCAGAGCGCGGAAAAACGCAGAGGAATCGTTATTCTCCAGCATCGTGGCGGCATCAAGCCCGGCTGCTGTCGCACGCTCCAGCGTGGAGGGCTCCACGAAAGCGCCGGCGGGGTCTTCCGCACTGCCCACGCCGCCATCCGTGCCATCGGTATCCGCCGCCAGCGCGGCAACACCCGCCGCGCCCTGAAGGCCAAGGGCGAGCGCCATCGCATATTCCTGGTTCGGCCCGCCCCTGCCCTTGCCTTTGATCGTCACCGTGAGTTCCCCGCCGGAGAGGAAAGCGAGCTTCTCACCCGGCCGGGCCTCACGAACGCGCTGGGCATGGCTGGCGGCGATCTCCCGCGCCTCGCCCTCAAGTTCCTGCCCGAGATCGACCACGCGATAGCCGAGCGATTCGGCCTTGCGCCACGACGCATGCCAGGCATCAGCGGGTTTCGCGGCCACGAGCGCCCGGCTCCGCGCAAAGCAGGCATCTCCCGGCTTGGGTGATTCGCTTTGCGGATCATCGAGCACCGCACGGATGCTCGCCGCCGGCTGGAGCCTGTAGCGTTCCACCACGGCGCGCGCCTCCGCCAGCGTGGAGGGGTCGGGGATCGTCGGCCCTGAGCCGATGAGGCTCAGCTCGTCGCCCGGCACATCCGAGAGAGCGAGCGTCACGATCTCCGCCCCGTTCATCATCGCCGCGAGCCGTCCGCCCTTAGCGCGGCTGATATGCTTCCTCAGGGTGTTGATCTCGCCGATGGGCACACCCGCACGCAGCATCTGGCGTGTCAGATCCTGCTTCTCGGCGAGGGTAATGTTCCCCAATGGGGCCACGAGATTGGCCGAGGCCCCGCCCGAGAGCAGGAAGACCACGAGGTCATCCGGCGAAACGGCCTGCGCGCGGCGCATCATCTCGGCGGTGGCAGCGAGGCCAGCCTCATCCGGCACGGGGTGCCCCGCTTCCAGCGCATCAAGGATCGCCAGCGGACGGCCATAGCCGTGTCGTGCAATCGCGAGGCCGGAGAGGCGATCCGGGTCCAAACCGAGCGCGCGGTAATGTGCCTCCGCACTCTCCGCCATCGAGCCCGCCGCCTTGCCCGCCGCGAAGATCACCACGCGCTGTCCCTCGCGGGGCTGCGGCAGATGCGGCGGCAGGAACACCGAAGGCTTCACCGCGTCAATCGCGGCCTCGACGATCAACTGCGCTTCATGGCGGAGGCGGACGGAGGACGAAGGAGAGGGCATGGCGGGCAAGAATTTGGGGTTCAACAATCCATTTCACCGTTGATCCCTTGTGCCCTTTGGTGGAGAAGGCCGCAACCACCAAGAGGATACTTTCCCTTGTCGATTGCCCGCGAAGAGGCCGAAGCCTACGAGATCATCCCCGGCAAGGCGGATTGCGGCCTGCTCGTGCTCTGCGACCATGCGAGCAACCATATCCCGCCGGAATATGCGGATCTCGGCCTCTGTCGGGAGCAGCTTTCACGGCACATCGCCTATGATATCGGCGCGGCCCCTGCGACCCGGCAGATCGCGGAAGAATTCGACTGCCCTGCCGTGCTGAGCCACTTCTCGCGCCTCCTCATCGACCCCAATCGCGGCGAGGATGATCCCACCCTCGTGATGCGCATCGCCGATGGCGCCTTGGTGCCCGGCAATGCCCGCATCGGTGATGACGAGATCGAGCGGCGCATCCACCGGTTCTATCGGCCCTATGACGATGCGATTGCCCGCACGATCGCGACGATGCGCGGCACGGGGAAGAACCCAGTCATCCTCGCCATGCATTCCTTCACGCCGGAAATGAAGGGCCGCAAGCGCCCCTGGCATGTCACGGTGATCTGGGATTTCGATCCGCGCCTCAACAAAGCGCTTCTCAATGCGCTCGCCCGCGAGCCCGATCTCGTGGTCGGCGACAACGAGCCCTATCAGGGCGGCTATCGGGGCGACACGATGGACCGGCATGTCATTCGCGCAGGTCTTGCGCATGCGCTCGTTGAAATCCGGCAGGATCTCATCGGAACTGAGGACAATGCCCGCGCCTGGGGCCAACGCCTCGCGGGCATTCTGCGGCCATTGCTCGCAAACCTCGATCTCTATGAGGCGCGTGTCCATGGCAGCCACCCCGATTGAAAAACGGGGACAGCGACGACACAGCGCTTGATCCCCACGCGCTCCTCCGGCACTCCCGTCTTCAAACTTCCCGATCGAGAGAGAACAGCCATGGATGATATTTCTGCCGCCGGCGCCGGCCAGCTCAAATCCATCATCGAGCGCATCGAGCGGCTCGAAGAGGAGAAGCGCAACATCGCGTCGGACATAAAAGATGTCTATGCCGAGGCCAAGGGCCAGGGCTACGACACCAAGGTGCTGCGCAAGGTGATTTCGCTGCGCAAGAAGGAACCGCATGAGCGGCAGGAGGAGGAAGCTCTGCTGGAGACCTACCTCAACGCTCTCGGGATGGTCTAAAGGTTACTCGCCGGCCTGCGTGAAGCGGGCCGACATCGGCCGGATGAACCTGCCGGCAAAGCGCCCGTTGCCCTCCGCAGCGGGCGTTGTCTTGCCGAGGCCCATCGCCACAACGCCGCGCTTCACCTCGCGCTCCACCGGCGGCGGCGCGACATTCACGACATGGGCCGGCCGCGCAAGGCGGGCCGATTCGGCTGCAATCAGCGCGGCGATATCGCCCTTGCCGGCGGCATCGACCGATTGTTTCACCGGAACCGGCGCGCGCGGCGGCAGGGACGCAACACGCGGCGCTTCCGGCTGAAGCGCAGGCGGAGCCGAGAGGGCGCGCGCCCGCAGCGGCGGCAGCGGAAGGTTCGCCGGTGCGTAATTCGGGGCGGGCGGCTCGGTGAGAGCCGGAGCAGCTGGCGCGGGCACGGGGGCTGCCGCCATCGCCACTTCAAAGACGGGCGCGCTACGGCGTGGCGGAACGGCGAGGCCCGGTGCGGGCAACAATGCAGTTGCTGGCGGTGCAAGGCTCGCAACCTGAGGCGACTGGGCTTCCGGCGCCGGAGCCACAGCGACAGCCAGTGTCGAGGGCCGGATCGGCGGCACAGGCAGATCTGCCGGCAGCGGCGCATTCGCGACCAGCGGCGCGACCTCACCGAGGCCACGCGGACGAACCGGCGGAAGCGGCAAGGCAGCGACCTGAGGCACAGCGGCGGGGGCCGGAGCAGGCGCAACCGCTTCGGCGGTCGGTGATTCTGCCGGAGCAGGCTCACTGCCCGGCTGCGGTCGCAACTCGGTCCGGCGCGGCGCACGCGAGGGCAGGGCTGCGAAAGCCGTCACCGCGCTGGGCTGAACGGAGGCCACCATCACATTGTCGCCAGAGGCCATGGGCGGCGGGGCAACAGACGCAACGGCGGTGCGAGCATTGCGGCCGCGCGTCGGCGCACGTTCCGCCCCGCCATCATCCTCCTCGCCCGAGCCGAACAGCAGCGCCCAGAGCGATTTGCCACGGCTGGAAATCACGGTGTCGTAATCGAGCGCGGAACCGCCGCGCGCCTGCACCTCGGCGAGCGCAAGCTGGTAATTCGCGAGCGGAACACCATCGGCGGGGATATGCACGGTCTTGCCGTCCGGAAAAATCCGCTCCAGCTGCTCGCGCGGCATGCGCGGCCAGGAGCGCACCGTACCGACATCGAGATGCACGAAGGGCGAGCCGGCCGTGGGGTAATAACCCACGCCGCCGCGCTGGAGGCGCATGCCGATTTCCCGCACCTTCGCCATGGAGACGCCGGGAATATGGAAATCCATCGCGTTGCCGCGCATGTGGTGGCTGTTCTTCGCCACGGCGCGCGAGCGGCGCGCGAGCATCGCGTTGGTGTTCGGCGAACGATAGGCCGAGACGACCCTGATCGGCTCGCTCGCCCCGACCTCGCGATAGACATACCAGACCACATCGAAGAGCTGCGGCGCCATCGCCACCTGCTCGTCGTTGCGCCAGTCGCGCAGGAAGTGGTTGAGCTGGGAGAGCGCGTTGCTGTCGAAGGAGCCATCGCGCCGGAAGGTGACGCGCAGGCGCTCTTGCGTATGGGCATGGAAGAGTTCGAGCGTGCGGGTATCGCCATTGGCGATTGCATCCTGCGTGCCCCGCGCACCAAGTACGAGAGCGCAAGCAGCCAGCGCGCAAGAGGCCACACGACGGCCTGTCCCGATGCGGGAGCTTCGAGGCTCGTTCATGCCCCCAACCCAGTCCGTCTCATGCCACGCCACTCCGCCCGACGGCCGAAGCCGGCTGAATACCTGCGAAAGATGGCAGAATAACGCCTGAAACGCCATGATATCGCGCAAGGCCCGGGCTACCGATCAGAGTGACAATGCGCGGCGGATGCGGGCATCATGCCCGTAGAGATCCGGCTTACGCACCAGCACGCCAGCCGCATCTACGCTCAGCGTGAAATAGGCAAGGTGCACCGGCACGGTTTCGGTGAGCTTGATGGTGCGCTCACCACCGCCGACCATCGCGCGCAACTGGCGCTCGCTGAAGCCCTGCTTCTTCAGCAGAAGCTGCTCGGCTAGCGCGAAGGGCTGGTCCACGCGGACGCAACCGGAGCTGTACGCCCGCGTTTCGTTGCGGAAAAGATGCCGTCCCGGCGTATCATGCAGATAGACTGCATGCGCATTCGGGAACATGAATTTCACATGGCCCAAAGCGTTGCGCTCACCCGGCGGCTGGCGAACCGAGACCGAATTGCCGTTGCGGATCACCTGATAGCCCATGCGGGCGGCGTAGGTCGGATCCGCCGCGAGCTTCGGCAGCACATCCTTCTTCAGGATTGTCGGCGGAATATACCAGGAGGGGTTCACCACCAAGAATTCCATCTTGTCGGAGAAGACGGGCGTCTGCCGCTCCGGCTTGCCGACAATGACGCGGGTTTCAAAGATCCGCGCGCCCTCATCCATAACTTCGAGGCGGAAATCCGGGATGTTCACGAAAATATGCGTGCGCCCGAGTTCCGGAGGCAACCAGCGCCAGCGCTCCATATTCGCGATGAGCGTGGCCGTGCGATCATCCGGCGCAAGCTTCGCTCTCTGCTCGCGGTTCACAGGAGCATCGAGATCCTGCAACAAAGCCCGGGTGCGCGGCGTGATGCGACCATCGGGCTTGAGGCCATTGGCGCGCTGGAATTCCTTCACGGCATCCGCAAGCGCGACATCATAAACCGGTTGCTCACCCGCCGGCAGGCCTAGGCGACGGCGGATATGCGGTACGCGCGCATCTTCCTGGCCCGGCACGAGCAACGTGCCCTCCATAAAATTCGCAGGGAGTTCAGCGCGTAGGGTCGCGGGCTTGAGGGCGGTTGCGGTAGCCTCCGGCTCATGGGCAGGCTCGACACGCAACCGAGCCAAAGCCTGCTTCAGGGCACGATAGCCCTCATGCTGCGGGTTGTAACCGTCGAGAACCTTGCGGACGGCTTCAGCTGTTTCCGCTTTCGCAGTGCGCTCAAGAACATCGCCCGCCGGCGGCAGGAAGAGTTCGGGCGTGAGCATCGCCGAGAGTTTCGCGGGTTCGAGGCGACCACCGCGCGCATCCTGCGCATAGGCAACAGCAGCGAGGCTCAGTAGCAGGTCGATTTCCGCGCGCTTCTCCTCGGCAATCGGCTCTGCCTTGGTGAAATCCGAGAGCGAAGGCGGCAGCAGCGAGAGCAGGCGGTTGGCATCGAGGCCATCCTCGCCCGCCGCGGAGAGTTGCGCGACGAGGCCCGACACCGGCTTGCCCGCCGTGCCATCCGGCATCAGCCAAAACGATTGCCATTCGCGCGTTTCATAAGTCGCGACGATCTGATCGGTGACGGAGGGCTTGAGCCTCAGGCGCTGGCGATGCGGCTCGATGAGGGCTTTCGCGGCATCCGGCGCAATCGCCAGCCGATAGGGCAGCGGCGCGATCGGCTCGGCGCGCTTCGGCGGCTCGACCTTGAGAGAGGAAAGATCGAATTCCGGCGGGGCCGGACGCTCGATGATGATCGGGCCGGCCTGAAGCTGCGGCGCGGTCGCGGCAGGCTCGTCCAACGGGCGCTTTTCGCGTTCAAGAATGGAGAGGTCAAAAACCGGGGCCGGCGGCGTCTCGATGATGATGCGATCAAGACTGGCGAACGGAGCCGGTTCCGCAGGCTTGGGCTCGGATGCCTTGGAGTCGCTGACGGGCGGCTCGATCACGGGCGTCGCCGCCGGGGCGGCGAGGCTCGCGCGGCGCTGTTCCTCGAGTTCCGCCGGCATGGCGGGCGGCGCGGGGTCCGGCAGGCGGGGGAGAACCAGCACGCCCTCGACTGCGGGGCGCTCGATCGGCACGATGACCGCCGGTGCGGAAGCATGCGCCTGCGTTTCAGCATCCGGCTTGGCTTCAGCGCCCTGTTCGGGCGTCGCGGCGAGCGCGGTGGAAGCGAGGAGAAGGCTGGCCATAAGGGTGATGCGGCGACCGGCCCGGCTTGCCCGAACCGTCATCTCGCCAAGCTCCTGCACGTGCTTCGACATCAGAGCCTCAAGCCCTTCGGAAATCGGGCCATTCATCGTGCATTTCTCTCCCATGCAAGCCCGATTCTCGCAAGGGCGGCAGATTGCGGATTTCAGCGGGTGTGGCACGAAAGGCGCGGGTTTTCCGTGCCATTCCACACAATCACGCCGCGCGGCTGTCGCCGTCGAGATCCTCGCCCTCCGGCTCGTCCGTCGCGATGCCGAGTTCCTTCAGTTTCCGGTAGAGGGTGGAGCGGCCAATGCCGAGCTTGCGCGCGACCTTCGACATCTGCCCCCGATAATGATCGAGCGCGAAGCGGATCGTCTCGCTTTCCACATCACCCAGCGGACGCACATCGCCCATCGGATCGAGCAGTGTGAGAGCGGAGGGATCCTTGATCTCCACGCGCACGATCTCGCGCTCGGCCACTGGCTGGGGCACGGGCGTGGCCGCGAGCGGCGGAATGCGCACCTCGTAGCCGCTCACCACCTGCGCCACCTGCGGCACATGCTCAAGCGTGATCTCGTCGCCCTCGCAGAGGATGACCGCGCGGAACATCGTGTTCTCAAGCTGGCGCACATTGCCGGGCCAATGGAAGCTCTGGAGAAGCTGCATCGCCTCGGCCGAGATGCCGCGGATCGTCCGGCCCTCTTCCGCCGCAAAGCGCGCGATGAAGCGGCGCACCAGCGTCGGAATATCCTCTCGACGGTTTCGCAAAGGCGGAATCGCGATCGGGAAGACGTTCAGGCGGTAGTAGAGGTCTTCGCGGAACTTGCCCTGCCGCACGCAATCGAGCAGGTCCTTGTTCGAGGCGGAGACGAGGCGGATATCGACCTTCACCGTCTTGCGCCCGCCGACAGGATCAACCTCGCCTTCCTGAATGGCGCGCAGCAATTTCACCTGCGCATCGAGCGGAAGCTCGGAGACCTCATCGAGGAACAGCGTGCCGCCCGAGGCTTCCACGAATTTACCGAGATGCTTCTCGGTAGCACCCGTAAAGGCGCCCTTCTCGTGGCCGAACAGAATGCTTTCGACGAGATTTGCGGGGATCGCGCCGCAATTGACCGTGACGAACGGCTTGCCGCGCCGGTCGCTGGCGCCCTGAAGAGCACGGGCAAAAACTTCCTTGCCCACGCCGGATTCGCCTTCGAGCAGCACCGGAATGCCGGATTTCGCTGCGCGTTCGCCAAGCCGTATGGCCCGCGCCATATCCGCGGAGGATGAAGCGAGATCGACGAATTGCAACGCACCCGAGCCACGCTTCGAGAGGCGGCGAACCTCGCCCTCCAGAGCTTCGACGCGCAGGGCGTTCTTGATCGAGACCTGAAGGCGCTCGGCACCCACGGGCTTCACCACGAAATCGGTCGCGCCGGCGCGCATCGCGCTGATCACAGCATCGATGGAGCCATGCGCGGTCTGCACCACCACGGGCGGGGCATCTTCCATGGCTTTCAGGCGCGCCAGCACCGTCATGCCGTCGATATCTGGCATCACGAGATCGAGTACCATGGCGTCGATTTTCGGCTTTGTGCGGTCATTGAGGCGATCCAGCGCCTGCGCGCCGCCTTCCACAGGCTCGGGCTCATAACCGAAGCGGCGCACCATCTCGGTGAGCAGGCGGCGCTGGACGGGATCGTCATCGACGATGAGAAGAGTGGCGCTCATGAGGGGCGGACTAACTTTCGCTTCAGCCTGCAGCCGGAGGCACAGGTCAATCGTTCAGAGTGTGTCGTTCTGAGGCGAGTGTCGCGGAACGGCGTAAACAGGCTGTAAATCCTGTCGCAAAAGCTTTGCGTGCGTTGCAAAACCGGGGCGATTGCCCCATCTGGCAGAGAGTGCGAAAACGCACCGGCGGAAAGCGGGAAACCCGAGGGAATCCGCGATTTTCCGACAAAACAAGGGGAAAGACATGCCGAACGGTTTTGGTCGCGAGAAGCCCGTCCACGCCAAGGCGGGGGAAAGCGGAGCCGAAAAAATGCTCGGGCTCCTGCCGGAATGGCAATTGTCGGACCTCTATCCCGGTATGGATTCGGCCGCCTACAAGACCGATCTCGCCGAAGTCGAGCGCGAATCAGCCGCCTTTGCCGCGCGCTATCGCGGCCATCTCGCAAGCCTCGCGGGCGGGGCGGAGGGCGGGAAAGCGCTGTTCGAGGCCGTGCAGGAATACGAGCGGATCGAGGATCGCCTCGGCCGCATCATCTCCTATGCGGGGTTGATCTACGCGACCGACACGACCAAGCCGGTGCATGGCAAGTTCTATTCGGATGCGCAGGAGCGGGTGACGACCATCTCCTCGGACCTGCTGTTCTTCACGCTAGAACTGAACCGGCTCGATGACAGCCTGATCGATACGCTCTGTGCGTCGGCTCCGCTGAACCATTACACGCCGTGGCTGAAGGACCTGCGCCAGGACAAGCCCTACCAGCTTGAGGATCGCATCGAGCAGGTCTTCCACGAGAAATCCGTCACCGGGCGCGGGGCTTGGAACCGGCTTTTCGATGAAACCATGGCCTCCCTGCGCTTCGAAATCGATGGCGAGACGCTCACCCTCGAACCCACTTTGGGCCGGTTGCAGGATACCGACGGCAAGAAGCGCAAGAGCGCTGGCGAGGCCCTCGCCAAGACGCTGACCGAGAACCTCCGGCTCTTCACGCTCATCACCAACACGCTCGCGAAGGATAAGGAAATCTCCGATCGCTGGCGCGGCTTCCAGGATGTCGCAGATAGCCGCCATCTCGCGAACCGCGTAGAGCGCGAGGTGGTGGATGCGATGGTCTCGGCCATCGAGGCGGCGCATCCCCGCCTGTCGCATCGCTATTATGCGCTGAAGGCGAAGTGGTTCGGCCAGAAGACGCTGGAATTCTGGGATCGCAACGCGCCCCTGCCCAAGGTCGAGCAGCGCACGATTCCGTGGGAGGAAGCGCGCGACACGGTGCTTGAAGCCTATGCCGGTTTCTCGCCGGAACTCGCGGGCATTGCGCGGCGCTTCTTTGACGAGAAATGGATCGACGCGCCCGTGCGGCCAGGCAAGGCACCGGGCGCCTTCGCGCACCCCACCGTGCCGTCATCTCATCCTTATGTGATGGTCAATTACCTCGGCAAACCGCGCGATGTGATGACCCTCGCGCATGAACTCGGGCACGGTGTGCATCAGGTGCTCGCGGGCCCGAACGGCGCGCTGATGGCCCCGACTCCGCTGACGCTTGCGGAAACGGCGAGCGTCTTCGGCGAGATGCTCACGTTCCGGAAGATCCTCGCGGAGACCACCGACAAGGCCCAACGCAAGGCGCTTCTGGCCTCGAAGGTCGAGGACATGATCAACACGGTGGTGCGGCAGGTGGCCTTCTACGCCTTCGAGCGGCAGGTGCATATCGAGCGGCGCAAGGGCGAACTCACCACCGAGCAGCTCAACGGCATCTGGCTTGATGTCCAATCGAAGAGCCTCGGCCCCTCCATCCATCTCGGGCCGGGTTATGAGGTGTTCTGGGCCTATATCCCGCACTTCATTCACTCGCCCTTCTACGTCTACGCCTATGCCTTCGGCGATTGCCTCGTGAACTCGCTCTATGGCGTTTACCAGAAGGCCGATCCGCGCTTCGTGGAGAACTATTTCGCGCTGCTAAAGGCTGGCGGCACGAAGCACCACACGGAGTTGCTGGCCCCGTTCGGGCTTGATGCGCGTGATCCCGCCTTCTGGCAGATCGGGCTATCGGTGATTGACGGCATGATCACCGAGCTTGAGGGCATGGAGGGCTGATGGCCGGTCGGATGACAATTCTTGCATCCGTCTCCATCTCTGGGCCGTAACGATAGCAACGTCCTTCTGAAACGGCTTTTCGATGTCCGATACCGAACAGAACCGCTTCTCGGCGCGCGCTTCGCGTTATGCCCGTGTGGGTGCGAATGTCGGCGGCGTCGCCGCGCGCATTGCCGGCGGTTTTCTTGTGGGCCGCTCGACCGATGGCGACCGGCGCAACGCCGCCGCGCTGACGGCGGCACTCGGTGGCCTCAAGGGCCCGCTGATGAAGGTCGCGCAGTTGATCGCAACCATTCCCGAGGCCGTGCCGGCGGAATACGCCGAGGAACTGCGCAAGCTTCAATCCGAAGCGCCGCCCATGGGCTGGGCTTTCGTGAAGCGCCGGATGACCGCCGAACTCGGCGCTGATTGGGCCAACCGCTTCGCCAGCTTCGAGAAGGAACCGGCGGCTGCTGCCTCGCTGGGGCAGGTGCATCGCGCGACCACGCTCGATGGCCGGCGCCTCGCTTGCAAGCTGCAATATCCGGATATGGAATCGGCCGTGGAGGCCGATCTCAGGCAGCTCGACCTGCTCTTCTCCATCCATCGCCGCATGTCGAATGTCATCGACACGCGCGAGATCAAGCAGGAAATCGCGGCCCGCATCCGCGAGGAACTCGATTACACCCGCGAGGCAAAACACGCGCGCCTCTACCACTCGATCTTCCCCAATGATGATCTCGTGCGCGTGCCGAAGGTGGAGGATGAACTTTCCACCCGCCGGCTGCTCTCGCTCGAATGGCTCGATGGCGAGAAAATGCTTGCCTTCAAGGGCGAGAGCGAAGACGTGCGCAACCGCCTCGCCACGGCGATGTTCCGCGCCTGGTGGCATCCCTTCGCGCAGGTCGGGATCATCCATGGCGATCCGCATTTGGGGAATTACACGGTCTTCCGCGATGACCAGGGCGAGCCCTCCGGCATCAACCTGCTGGATTACGGCTGCATCCGCATCTTCCCGCCAAGCTTCGTGGAAGGCGTGATCGATCTTTATCACGGGCTCCTCTCGGATAACCGCGCCCAGATCGTCTCGGCCTATGAAACCTGGGGCTTCAAGAACCTCAAGAACGACCAGATCGACGTGCTCTCGCTCTGGGCACGCTTCATTTTCGGGCCTTTGCTCGACGACCGCGTGCGCACCATCGCCGATGGCGTCTCGCCCGGCGAATATGGGCGCAAGGAAGCGTTTCAGGTGCATCAGGCCCTGAAAGAGAAGGGCCCGGTGACCATCCCCCGCGAATTCGTCTTCATGGATCGCGCGGCAATCGGTCTTGGCGGGGTATTCCTGCACCTTGATGCGCGGCTGAATTTCCACCGCCTGTTCAATGCTGAGATCGAGAACTTCAAGGTCGAGCAGGTCGCGGCACGGCAGGCCGCAAAACTTGAACAGGTCGGGCTCGCCTGAAGGCCCGTCGAAATCGCCGGCTGCATTGCGCGACACGGGGCTTTAAGCTAGAGGCGAAGAAACATTCCTGCCTATCCGGAGAGAAGACCATCATGGCTGCCGAGAACCACGATCACCACGCCCCGGCGATGGATTATGCCGAGCACGAGAAGACCTTCGCCCTGTTCGGCGAACTCATGAAATGGGGCACAGCCATCTCGGTCATTCTGGTTCTGCTCGTGGGCTCCATTTGGGGCCCGGTGCCGTGGGCCTTCACGCTGCTCGTCTCGGCACTCACCGTCGGCGTCATCGCCAAGTTCTTCTGAGGAAGACCAGCCGCGCCCAGATCGCGCGGCCCTTCCCATCACCATCGCTCATCCCCGGGGAGACACGATGCGCATTGCCGTTCTCGATGAAACCAAGGCGGGTGAACCCCGCGTGGCGGTGACGCCCGATACAATCGGGAAGCTCAAGGGCCTCGGCGCGGAAATCGCGATCGAGAAAGGTGCGGGCTCCGGCGCCGACATCCCCGATGCGGCGTTCGAAGCCGCTGGTGCGACGGTCGGCACTGCCGCCGCGACGCTCAAAGGCGCGGATATCCTGCTCTCCGTGCGTCGCCCCTCCGCCGATGCCGTGAGCAAGCTTGCCAAGGGCGCGCTCGTGATCGGCATGCTCGATCCCTACAGTGATGCCGAAGGCATGAAAGCCGTGGCCGAGAAGGGCGTTGCCGCCTTCTCCATGGAGCTGATGCCTCGCATTACCCGTGCGCAGGTCATGGACGTGCTCTCGTCACAAGCGAACCTCGCGGGCTACCGCGCGGTGATCGATGCCTCGGCCATTTTCGGTCGTGCCTTCCCGATGATGATGACGGCCGCCGGCACCGTTCCGGCTGCGCGCGCCTTCGTCATGGGCGCGGGCGTGGCGGGCCTTCAGGCCATCGCGACAGCCCGCCGCCTCGGCGCGGTGGTCACGGCGACCGACGTTCGCCCCGCCGCGAAGGAACAGGTCGCCTCGCTCGGCGCGAAGTTCGTCGCGGTCGAGGATGAAGAGTTCAAGGCGGCTGAAACCGCTGCCGGCTACGCGAAGCCCATGTCCGCCGAATATCAGGCGAAGCAGGCTGCTCTCGTTGCCGAGCATATCGCCAAGCAGGATATCGTCATCACCACGGCACTTATTCCGGGCCGGCCCGCGCCGCGCCTCGTGAGTGCGGCGATGGTCGCATCCATGAAGCCCGGTTCTGTCATCGTGGACCTCGCAGTCGAGCGTGGCGGAAACGTGGAAGGTGCCAAGCCCGGCGAGATCGTCACCACCGCCAATGGCGTGAAGATTGTCGGCTACAACAACGTACCGGGCCGGCTGGCCCCCACGGCTTCGGCGCTTTATGCGAGAAATCTCTTCGCGTTCCTCGAGACCCTCGTGGACAAGAAAGAGAAGAAGCTCGCTGTGAATTTCGAGGATGAGCTGGTGAAGGCCACGTGCCTGAGCCGCGACGGGGCGCTGCTGCACCCCATCTACGCGCCCAAGGCGTAACTGCTGATACGGCACAGGAAAAGGGGCAAGCATGTCGAACCCAGCTCTGGAACAGGCGAAAGCCGCGCAAGCCGCCGCAGAAGCCGCGCTCGCCAAGGCGCAGGCTGCGGTCTCCGCCGCCGAGAAGATGGCCGATGCCGGTGGCGCTGCCGCCGCAGCCATGACCGGCGGAATGGTGGACCCTACGGTCTTCCGTCTCGCGATCTTCGTGCTCGCGATCTTCGTGGGCTATTACGTGGTGTGGTCGGTGACACCGGCGCTCCACACCCCGCTGATGTCCGTCACCAACGCGATCTCCTCGGTGATCGTGGTCGGCGCGCTGCTCTCGGTGGGCGTGCCGCTTCTGGCGGATGGCGCGGGTTCGGCCCGGCTCTTCGGCTTCATCGCGCTCATTCTGGCGAGCGTGAACATTTTCGGCGGGTTCCTCGTCACGAGCCGCATGCTCGCCATGTACAAGAAGAAGGGCTGAGCCGATGAGCGCCAACATCGCCAACCTGCTCTATCTCGCCTCGGGCGTGCTCTTCATCCTCGCTCTGCGGGGTCTGTCGCACCCCTCCACTTCCCGGCAGGGTAACATCTACGGCATGGTCGGCATGGGCATTGCCGCCGTGACGACCCTGATGCTCTCGCCGCCCTCCGGCTTCTCGGGCTGGAGCCTCGCGATCCTCGGCGTGGCCATTGGTGGCGGCATCGGCGCCTTCATGGCGAAGCGCGTAGAAATGACGAAGATGCCGCAGCTCGTGGCCTTCTTCCATGCGCTGGTGGGCCTCGCGGCCGTGTTCGTGGCGGCCGCTGCGCTCTACGCACCGCAGGCTTTCGGCATCGGCGCAGTCGGCAAGATCAGCGGCGCGAGCCTGTTCGAGATGAGCCTCGGCGTCGCCATCGGCGCGCTGACCTTCACCGGCTCCGTCATCGCCTTCCTGAAGCTCGACGGTCGCATGAGCGGCAAGCCGATCATGCTGCCACAGCGCCATGCCATCAACATCGCGCTCGCAACCATTCTCGTGGTGCTGATCGGCATCTTCATCGCCACCGAGAGCCATGCGGTCTTCTGGCTGATTACCATTGTCGCGCTGGTGCTCGGCGTGCTGCTGATTGTCCCGATCGGCGGCGCGGATATGCCAGTCGTCGTCTCGATGCTGAACTCGTATTCGGGTTGGGCCGCGGCGGGAATCGGCTTCACCCTCGGCAACCTCGCGCTCATCATCACCGGCGCGCTGGTGGGCTCCTCGGGCGCGATCCTCAGCTATATCATGTGCAAGGGCATGAACCGCAGCTTCGTCTCGGTCATCCTCGGCGGCTTCGGCGGCGAAACGGCCGCGGCGAGCGGCACCAAGGAAGAGCGCCCTGTGAAGCAGGGCTCGGCGGATGATGCGGGCTTCATCATGAAGAACGCCGCGAAGGTCATCATCGTGCCGGGCTATGGCATGGCGCAGGCGCAGGCGCAGCACGCTCTGCGCGAGATGGCTGACACGCTGAAGAAGGAAGGCGTGGAGGTCAAATACGCCATTCATCCGGTGGCGGGCCGCATGCCGGGCCACATGAACGTGCTGCTGGCGGAAGCGAACGTGCCCTATGATGAGGTCTTCGAACTTGAGGACATCAACAATGAGTTCGCGCAGGCGGACGTCGCCTTCGTGATCGGCGCGAATGATGTGACGAACCCCTCCGCCAAGACCGACCCGGCCTCGCCGATCTTTGGCATGCCGGTGCTTGATGTCGAGAAAGCCAAGACCGTGCTCTTCATCAAGCGCGGCATGGGCTCGGGCTATGCGGGTGTCGAGAACGAACTCTTCTTCCGCGACAACACCATGATGCTCTTCGGCGACGCCAAGAAGGTGACCGAAGAAGTGGTGAAGGCGCTCGCGCACTAACAACAGCGATCATCACAAAGATATCAGAAGGCGCCGTCGGGGCTTGATCGCCCCCGGCGCCTTCTCCATGTCTCGCGGCATGACAGACGCCGCGATTTCCAAGCCCGCCCCTGCCCCAATCTGGTGGCGAATCCTCCGCATACTGCTCTGGTTGCCCGTGATCGGCTACCTCGCAGCGGCAGGTTACATGACTGCTTTCCAGCGCAGCTTCCTCTATAAGCCAGCCCCCGCATGGCAGGCCCCAGCGGATTCGGGCCTTGCGAATGCGGAACGCTTCGAACTCAAGGCCGCCGATGGAACGCTGCTCGTGGGCTGGTGGCTGCCGCCGAAACGCGATGACAAGCCTGTGTTCCTCTATTTCCACGGCAATGCAAACGGTCTCGCCCGCCGTGCCACGCGCTTCGGCTACATGGCACAGGATGGCTCAGGCGTGCTCGCCATGTCCTATCGGGGTTATGGCGGTTCGGGCGGCGCCACAAGCGAAGCAGCGATCCATGCCGATGCACGCCTTATCCTCTCGGAACTCTCGAAACGCGTCGCGCCAGAACGCATCGTGCTCTTCGGAGAATCCCTCGGCACAGGCGTGGCTTTACGACTTGCGGCGGAGGCGAAGGTCAAGGGCGTCATCCTCGACAGCCCCTATCTTTCGGTCATGGAACGCGCCCGCGCCCAATATCCCTGGCTACCGGTCTCACTGCTGCTGGCGGATCAGTTCCGCTCCGACCAGTTCATCAAGCAGGTGGACGAGCCGATCTTCATTTTCCACGGCACGGCTGACCGCGTGATCCCCGTGGAGGATTCCGAGAAGCTCGCAGTCCTCGGCAGGCCGGGACAGGTGACACGGAAAGTTTATGCAGGCGAGCCGCATGTCGTGCCGCTCAATCGCGGCCCGATGCCTGATATCCTCGCCTGGCTCGCGGCTATTCCCTGAGGCTCACAGCCCGCTCGATCTCTCAGAGACCTGCAGTGCGCATGCCCTCGCGGGCCGTGCGGTTATTTCCATCGATCGCCATGGCGCGCTGGAAGCTCTCTGCGGCATCGGTCTTCTTACCCTGCCGGCTGAGAGCCACACCCCGCAGGGCCCAGCTTTCGGCATTACGATTGTCGATGTTCAGCGCCGCGTTGAAATCCTCGAGCGCGTCATCCACCTTGCCGGTCGCGAGGCGGCTCTGCCCGCGCGCCTGGAAGGGTGCCGCAACGTACGGATTGCGATCGATCGCGGCATCGAAATCCGACAGCGCGAGATTGTGCTGACCCTGATTCTGATAGGCCAGACCACGGCTGTGATAGGCCTCGGCGCCCTCGGGATTAAGGCGGATGACCTCTCCGAGATCCGAAATCGCCT
>JALOTF010000068.1 GCA_025458025.1 Beijerinckiaceae bacterium
CACCACGCAGCCGGGCTGTGTGGCCGGCGTGAAGCCCGGTGCGCAGGTTTGCTGCGCGCGCAAGGGCGGCAGCAGCGCCTGCGGCTGGCGCTGGCCCAGTAGCCGTTGCGCAATCATCACGCCGGCGAGCGCGGGCAGGAAGTAGCTCGTACCGGCGATGGTCGCAGGCTGGCACTGGCCGGAGCCATATTGCGCCTCGCATTCGGCGCGCGCGGGGAAGCGTGGCGCATCCTTCAGGTGCTTTTCCTGCGCGGCCGCGAATTCGCTCTCGCATTGGTCGCGCGTCATCGCATTGGCGGTGACGCAGGCGGAGAGGCTCTCGTATATCTCGGCCTTGTCGGTGTCCGAAACCGGGCCGCCGGAGCGTCCGAGCCAGGCACCAGCGATCAGGAGGCCGGTTGCACCGAGGAAGATCATGGAGGAGCGCTTCATGGCGGGCCTCACACACTCATCGAGGCGGCGTTGAGAAGCCCGGCCCCGAGGCTGACGCTCGCCACCGTGATACCCGCCGCGATATTGCCCGCCCCGACCTTCGCGGAGAGATCGGGCACGATCACGCGACACACGAGATAGGCGAGAAGCTGCACCACAAAGGCCGCAAAACCCCAGATCAGCATATCGGGGATGCTCACGGCCTGCGCGATGGCCTTCGAGAGCGGCAGCACAAATCCGATCAGGCTTCCACCCAGCGCCAAGGCCGCCGAGACATTCCCCTCGCGGATCAACGCAATCTCGTCATGCGCCGTGAGGCGGATATAGACGAGGATGAAGAGAGTGAGCAGCGCGGCCGCGACGAGAAAATACAGGATGAAATGCGGCAGGCCGCCAAAATAGCCGCTGAACATCCGTCCTTCGATCTCGAACATGGTGAGTCCCTCATTCTGGCGTTGCATCCTGCCTCGCCAGAACAGCAAAGGGAAGCGTCACACCAGCCGGCTCTGCTCCACTGCTGCCGCGATGAAGCTTGCGAAAAGCGGATGCGGCTCGAATGGCCGAGATTTCAACTCGGGGTGATATTGCACGCCCACGAACCACGGATGATCGGGGTATTCCACCGTCTCCGGCAGCAGCCCATCGGGCGAGACGCCGGAGAAGAGCAGGCCCTTCTCTTCCAGTTGCTCGCGGAAGGCCATGTTCACCTCGTAGCGGTGGCGATGGCGCTCATGGATGACATCCGAGCCATAGATCCCTGCGATGCGCGAGTTCGCGACGAGCTTCGATTCATATGCGCCGAGGCGCATCGTGCCGCCGAGATCACCGCCGGACTTGCGGGTTTCAAGCTGACCCTTGTTCATCCATTCGGTCATCATGCCGACAACCGGGATATCGCAGGCGCCGAATTCCGTGGAGGAGGCACTGGTCAGGCCCGCGAGATTGCGCGCGGCTTCGAGCACCGCCATCTGCATGCCAAAGCAGATGCCGAAATACGGCACGTTGCGCTCGCGCGCGAAGCGGGCCGCCTGGATCTTTCCTTCCGCGCCGCGATAACCGAAGCCGCCAGGCACGAGAATGCCGTGGACATGCTCGAGATAGGCGCTGGCATCCTCGCGTTCGAAGATTTCCGAATCGATCCAGTCGAAATTCACTTTCACCCGGTTGGCGATGCCGCCATGGTGCAGCGCTTCCATCAGCGATTTATACGCGTCCTTCAGGCCCGTATATTTGCCGACGATGGCGATGGTGACCTCGCCTTCGGGGTTGCGCACGGTCGAGACGATGTTCTGCCAGCGCGAGAGATCGGGCTCGGTGCCATAATCGAGGCCGAACACACGCAGGACTTCGCGATCCAGCCCTTCCTCGTGGTACGCGAGCGGCACCGCGTAGATCTGGTCCACATCGCGCGCCTCGATCACCGCCGAGGGGCGCACATTGCAGAACAACGCGAGCTTCTTGCGTTCGCCTTCAGGGATGGGCCGGTCACAACGGCAGAGCAGGATATCCGGTTGGATGCCGATGGAGCGCAATTCCTGCACGGAATGCTGCGTGGGCTTAGTTTTCAGTTCGCCCGCGCTGGGGATATAGGGCAGCAGCGTGAGGTGGATGTAGCAGGAATGGCCCTGCGGAAGCTCGTTGCGCAGCTGGCGCACGGCTTCGAAGAATGGCAGGCCTTCGATATCGCCCACCGTGCCACCGACCTCGATCAGCACGAAATCGTAGCCGTCATTGCCGGAGAGCACGAAATTCTTGATGGCATCGGTCACGTGCGGGATCACCTGCACGGTTGCGCCGAGATAATCGCCGCGCCGCTCCTTGGCGATGATCTCCTGATAGATCCGCCCGGTGGTGATGTTGTCCGACTTCTTGGCCGAAACCCCGGTGAAGCGCTCGTAATGGCCGAGATCGAGGTCGGTTTCCGCCCCGTCATCGGTCACGAAGACCTCGCCGTGCTGATAGGGGCTCATGGTCCCCGGATCCACATTCAGATAGGGATCAAGCTTCCGTAGGCGCACGGAATATCCGCGTGCCTGGAGCACCGCACCGAGAGCTGCGGAGGCGAGACCCTTGCCGAGGGAGGAGACCACGCCGCCGGTGATGAAGATGTACCGCGTCATGGGAATTGAGCCTTAATCCAGCGCGCCGATTCTGCGCAAATGAAAAAGGCGCCATCCACAAGGATGACGCCCGGTTTTTATACAGCGCGTTGTCGCGCCGGCATTCTTACTGCTTCGGCGCGGTGCCGCCCTGCATGTTGCGCAGCTGGTCGAGCACGTTCGGCGTACCCGGAGCCGGCGCGGTCTGGCCCGGCAGGGTCGGCGGAGCCGGCGCATCAACCCCAACCGGCGCGCGCTGCGGCGCATTGCGGGCGGCCATCACGCCGAGGGTCAGGGAGGTCACGAAAAAGGCCGCGCCGAGCATGGCCGTCGTGCGCGAGAGCAGGTTCGCCTGCCCACGTCCGGTCATGAAGGATGAGGGGCTCGACCCCATGCCGAGGCCGCCGCCTTCCGAGCGCTGCAAAAGCACCACGCCGGCAAGCGCCAGCACGATGACAAGGTGAATGGCAATCAGAACGGTTTCCATCGGTCGGTTCAGTCCATCAAGGAGATAGGGCCCGCGAAAACCCGCGAGCCGTCAGCATTTGGGCTCCCATACCGGGAAATGCAAGGAAGGCAAAGTGCGAATGCTTCACGCTGCATTCGCGATGGCGAGGAAATCCGCGGCCTTCAGGCTCGCGCCGCCCACCAGCGCGCCATCGACATCTGCCAGCGCGAGGATTTCCGCGGCATTCGAGGGCTTCACGGAACCACCATAGAGAATGCGGCACTTCTCGGCCTCGCCCTTCGCGAGCACGCTTTTCAGCGTCTTGCGGATATCCGCGTGCATCTCGGCGATATCGGCATTGGTGGGCGTGAGGCCCGTGCCGATGGCCCAGACCGGCTCATAGGCGATGACCACCTGATCAGCGCGCGCACCCGCCGGAACCGAACCCTTGATCTGCCGGCGAACCACCGAAAGGGCCTTGCCGGCTTCGCGCTCGGCGCGGGTCTCGCCGACGCAGATGATCGTGAGCATGCCCTGCCCCAAAGCCGCTTCCGCCTTCGCCTTCACGTCAGCGTCCTTCTCGGCATGGTCGGTGCGGCGCTCGGAATGGCCGACGATGACCGCGCTGGCCCCCGCCTCGAAAAGCATGGCTGCCGAAAGATCGCCGGTATGCGCACCCGAGGCTTTCGCATGGCAATCCTGCGCGCCGACGCTGATTCCCGTGCCGATGCATACGGCGGCTGCGGTGAAGATCAGCGTCGCCGGCGGGCAGACCAGCAGATCGGCCTTCGCACGCAGAGCGGGGGTAGCGCCCTTCCCCATGGCCTGGATCTCGGGGAGGTCGGCGCGCAGGCCGTTCATCTTCCAGTTTCCGGCAATGAGGGTCTTGCGCATATCGGTCTCCGGCAAAAGCGCTTCAGGGATTGGCCGGGCCGGTAGCACGGCGCGCCGAAGCATTCAACGCGAGCCGGTGAGCACGCCCCGCCCGATCAAACTTGCCTTCCTTGGATGCCATCCCTATGGTCCGGCCCGATTTTTGATCCCGCGCGCGTCGCGCTTCGCTTCGGAGCCCCGTTCCGCCCATGATGTCCGCCATTCGCTCTGCCGCCGCCAACTGGCTCGGCCGCGTCGTCCTCACCGTGATCATGGGTCTGCTGATCGTGTCCTTCGCGATCTGGGGCATCGGTGACATCTTCCGTGGGGGGTCCACCCGCAATGTCGCAACTGTGGGCAAGGAAGTGATTTCGGCGGATGCCTATCGCACCGCCTTCAACACGGAATTGCAGAACCTCCAGCGTCGCGTCCGCCGCCCGGTGACCACCGCCGAGGCGCGCGCTTTCGGGCTCGACCGCGAGATTCTCAACCGCATGATCGACGAGGCGGCGCTGAGTTCGAAGGCCAATCGCCTCGGGCTCGCGCTTGATGAGGCGGGCGTGAGCCGCTCTGTGCTCGAAGCCGACATTTTCCAGACTGGCGGTCGCTTCGATCGTGAGCGTTATCTCTCGCTGCTCCAGCAGAGCGGGCTTTCCGAGCCGGCCTTCCTGCGCCAGCAGGGCGAATTCCTGCTGCGCCAGCAGCTGGTTCAGGGGCTCGTGGGTGGTTTGGCTGCGCCCAGCACCTTCAACGCTGCTCTGCATCAATATCGCGAGGAAGAGCGCAGCCTTGATGTCGTGATGATCCCCACCGCGAAGGTGCCGGAGCCGGCTGCCCCGGCGGTTGATGTGCTCCGCACGTTCCATGATGAGCGCAAGGCTGAATTCCGAACGGTAGAGACTCGCCAGGCGACGATTCTCACCGTCTCGCCGCAGATCTTCGCCACGAGCGTCACGCTCAGCGAAGCCGAGTTGCGCGCCTTTTACGAGCAGGCCGTGTCGGCCGGACGCTTTGGTGCGCCCGAGCGTCGCCGTGCGCAGCGCGTGCTGTTCGATACGGAAGCCGCTGCCAAGGCCGCCGCTGATCGTCTCGCCGGGGGGCTGACCTTTGAGGCGCTGATGGCCGAGAAGAACCTGAAGGAGGCCGATGTCGATCTGGGCCTCCAGACCCGCGCACAGGTGGTGGATGCTGCCTCCCGCGATGCGATCTTCAGCCTTGCCGAGGGCGGCGTGAGCGCGCCGATCCGTGATCCGTTCGGTTTTGTGCTGATCCGCCTCGTGAAGATCGAGCCGGGCCAGGCCACACCGTTCGAGCAGGTGCGCCCGCAGGTGGAATTCGATGCGCGCAGCCAGAAGCTCGTCACCGATCCCGGCGTGAAGCGGCAGGTGGATGACCTCGTCAAGAAGATCGAGGATCAGCGCATCGCCGGCAAATCGCTCACGGAAGCCGGGCAGATCGCGGGAATCAGCCCGCTTGTGATCGAGGCTATGGACCGTAACGGCAATGGCCCCAACGGCCAGCGCCTCAATGTGCCGGGCGGCACCGAGACCGTGAATGCGATTTTCGGCTCGGATATCGGCCTCGACAACGAGGCGCTTCACCTGCGTGATGGCAGCCATGTCTGGTTCGAGGTGAACAAGGTCGATCCCGCCCGCGACAAGGCTTTCGAGGAAGTCGAGGCGGATATCCGCGCGCGCTACCTCGCCGACCAGAAGTCGAAGGCGATGGGTGAATTCGCGACCGCGCTTGTGAAGCGCATCGAGGCGGGCGAGAGTTTCACCGCGATTGCCGCTGAACTCGGCGTGCCGCCGCAGACCTTCTCGGCCATCCGCCGCACCTCGAACGACCCGGTGCTCGGTCGCAATGGCGTGGAACGTGCCTTTGCTGGCGAGATCGGCAAGGTGGTGACCGCGCAGGCACCGGATGGTGTGGGCCGCATGCTCATCCTGCCGAAGAACTCGACCCTCCTGCCCTATGATGCGACGGCGGATGCCAATTCGGCTGTCAGCAAGCAGATCGCGCAGGGCATGGCGGATGACATCTTCCGGCAATATGTCGCGGCCCTCCGGAAGGAAGCGGGCGTTTCGATCAACGAAGCGCTGCTGAACCAGACGCTCGGACAAGCCAACTGATGCTCGCCGCGCAGGATTTCGAGGGCTTCGAGCATCTCTATCGTGCGGGTCAGCCGCAATGCGTGGCTTTGCGACTGGTTTCAGACCTCGAAACACCGGTTTCTGCCTATCTCAAGCTGAAATCGCTGGCGGGTGACCAACCCTCTTTCCTGCTGGAATCGGTGGAAGGCGGCGCGACCAAGGGTCGTCATTCGATCATCGGGCTGCTGCCGGATCTCATCTGGCGCTGCCGCAACGGCGTGAGCGAGATTTCTCGCAACGGCTCTGAATTCACGGCATTGCCCGGCAAGCCGCTCGCGGCCTTGCGCGCGGTGGTGGCGGAGAGCCGCATTCCCGGCCTTGAGCACCTGCCGCCCATGGCGAGCGGCGTGTTCGGCTTCATGGGCTACGACATGGTGCGCGAGATGGAGCGCCTCGCACCTGCGAAGCCCGACCGCATCGGCGTGCCAGATGCGCTGATGATCCGACCCACGGTTGTCCTCATCTTCGACAATGTGAAGGACGAACTCGTTGTCGTGACTCCGGTTTTCCCGAAGGCGGGAACACCGGCGGCGGCTGCCCATGAATCCGCGCTCTCGCGCCTTTCCAGCGTGATCGCCCGGCTCGATGCTCCGCTGACCCATGCCGGCCAGCCCGACGACATGCTCGCGCGTATGCCCGAGGCGAAATCGAACACCACGCCGGAGGAATTCCACGCGATGGTGGCGCGCGCGAAGGAATACATCCTCGCGGGCGATATCTTCCAGGTGGTGCTCAGCCAGCGCTTCTCCTGCGCCTTTGATCTCGATGCCTTCTCTCTTTATCGCGCTTTGCGCCGTGTGAACCCCTCGCCCTATCTCTGCTATCTCGATTTCCAGGATTTCCAGATCGTCTGTTCGAGCCCGGAAATCCTCGTAAAGGTGGTGGATGGGCCGGAGAGGAAGAAGGTGGTTTCGCTGCGCCCTCTCGCCGGCACCCGCAAGCGCGGGGCAACGCCAGCTGAGGATCTTGCACTCGAACAGGAGTTGCTCGCCGATCCGAAGGAGCGCGCAGAGCATCTCATGCTGCTCGATCTCGGGCGGAACGATGTGGGCCGCGTCGCCAAGATGGGCTCAGTGGACGTGACGGATTCCTTCTTCATCGAGCGCTACAGCCAGGTGATGCACATCGTCTCGAATGTCGAGGGCGAGCTTGATCCCAAATACGACATTCTCGATGCCCTCGCGGCGGGCTTTCCTGCCGGCACGACCTCCGGCGCGCCGAAGATCCGCGCGATGGAGATCATCGACGAACTCGAGAAGGACAAGCGCGGGACTTACGCGGGCATGATCGGCTATTTCGGGGCCGATGGCGCGATGGATACCTGCATCATGCTGCGCACGGCGCTCGTGAAGGACGGAATGATGCATGTGCAGGCCGGAGCCGGCATCGTGCATGATTCCGTGCCCGCTTCCGAGCAGGCGGAATGCGAGAACAAGGCGAAGGCCCTCTTCCGCGCGGCGGAGGAAGCGGTGCGGTTTGCATCGCAAGGCAAACGCGGGCAATGATCGGCGGACGGAGCCTCCCATGCGCATCGCGTTGATCGACAATTACGACAGCTTCACCTTCAACGTGGTGCACGCGCTCGCGAAAGAAGGCGCGGATGTCGAGGTTTTTCGCAACGACGCGATGAGTGCCGATGACCTCATCGCGCTTGGCCATGATGCGATTGTCGTCTCGCCCGGCCCCTGCACGCCGTCGGATGCCGGGATTTCGGTTGAAGTCATCGAGAAGGCCAATGGCAAGGTGCCGTTGCTCGGCGTGTGCCTCGGCCATCAGGCCATGGGGCAGGCTTTTGGTGGCCATGTCATCCGCGCCTACCCCGTTCATGGCAAGGTTTCGAAAATCAGGCATGATGGCAAGGGTCTGTTCCGGGGGATGAATCAGGAGCTCACGGTCACGCGCTACCACTCGCTGGTGGTGGAGCGCGCGAGTTTCCCGGCCTGCCTCATTCCCACTGCCGAGAGCGAGGATGGCCTCGTGATGGCGCTTGAGCATCGCGACGCACCGACCTTCGGCGTGCAGTTCCACCCCGAGAGCATCGCGACCGAGGGCGGCCAGCAGATTTTCCGCAATTTCCTTGAAATGGCGCGCGAATTCCACGCCCGCCGCAAGGCCGCGTGACGAGTATCCCATGGAAGCCTTCAAGCCCCTGATCGCCAAGGCCGCAGCCGGCCTTCCCCTCTCCCGCGAGGAAGCCTCGCTCGCCTTCGCGCAGATGCTCTCGGGCGAGGTGACGCCCGCGCAGATGGCGGGTTTCCTGATGGCCCTGCGCGTGCGCGGCGAAAGCGTCGAGGAGATCACGGGTGCCGTCAGCGCCATGCGTGATCGCATGCTGAAGGTGCAGGCTCCGGTCGGCGCCATCGATGTCGTGGGCACGGGCGGAGATGCCTCGGGCTCGTGGAATGTCTCGACGCTGGCAGGCCTCATTGTCGCCGCGGCGGGCGTGCCGGTCGCGAAGCACGGAAACCGCGCGGCTTCGTCGAAATCCGGTGCGGCTGACGTGCTTCAGGCCTTGGGCGTGAAGATCGGCCAATCGCCGGATGTGGTGGCGAAAATCCTCGCAGAAACCGGCTTCGCCTTCATGCTCGCGCCCGCGCATCATCCGGCCATGCGCAATGTCGCGCCGGTGCGCACCGAGCTTGGCACGCGCACGATGTTCAACATTCTCGGCCCTCTCTCGAACCCGGCGGGCGTGAAGCGCATCCTGCTCGGCGTGTTTTCAGCGAGTTGGCTGGAGCCCATCGCGGAGACGCTGCGCGATCTCGGCACCGAGCGCGCCTGGGTGATCCATGGCTCCGATGGCCTCGACGAGATGACTACGACCGGCCCGACCCATGTGGTGGAACTCGCGAATGGCCAGCTTCGCCGCTTCGAGATTACGCCGGAGGAAGCCGGTCTCGCCCGCACCGCGCCGGATGGCCTGAAGGGCGGCGAGCCCAGCCAGAATGCGGCCGCCCTGCGCGATGTGGTCAGCGGAAAGCCGGGGGCCTATCGCGATATCGCGATCCTCAATGCGGCGGGCGCGCTGGTGGTGGCCGGCAAGGCGGGCACTCTGAAAGACGGCGCCGGCATGGCCGCGCAGGCCATCGATTCCGGCAAGGTCGCGGCCCTGCTCGACCGCCTTATCGCCGTGACCAACGCGTGACATCATGAGCGATATTCTGCGCACCATCGAAGCCACGAAGCGCGAGGAAGTCGCTGCGGCCAAGGCGCGCCTTCCGCTCGCAGCTTTGCGCGCCGAGGCAGAGGCAGCCTCGAATCCACGCGGGTTTCTTGCCGCGCTGGAAGCCAAGCTTGATGCTGGCCTCTTCGCGCTCATCGCCGAGATCAAGAAGGCAAGCCCCTCCAAAGGCTTGATCCGCGCGGATTTCGATCCGCCAGCCCTTGCACGCGCCTATACCGATGGTGGCGCGGCCTGTCTCTCGATCCTCACGGATGAGCAGTATTTCCAGGGCTCGGCGGCGTATCTCGTGGCTGCGCGGGCCTCCACCACCCTCCCCGTCATCCGCAAGGATTTCCTGATCGACACCTATCAGGTGTTCGAGGCGCGCGCGATGGGTGCCGATTGCATCCTTGTCATCATGGCGAGCGTGGATGATGCGCTCGCGGCCGATCTCGTGGCGACAGCAACCGCGCTCGGCATGGATAGCCTGATCGAAGTGCATGACGAGGCCGAACTCGATCGCGCCTTGAAGCTGCCTTCGCGCCTGCTGGGCATCAACAACCGCGATCTCAAGACCTTCCATGTCGATCTCGCGGTGTCCGAGCGGCTGTCGCAGCGCGTGCCGAAGGACAAGCTGCTCGTGGGCGAAAGCGGCATCTTCACGAACGCGGATTGCCAGCGGCTCGCGAAAAGCGGCATCTCGACCTTCCTCGTGGGCGAAAGCCTGATGCGGCAGGATGATGTGGCCGCCGCGACGCGTGGCCTTCTCGGCCTGCCCGAAGCTCGGCACGTTCCCGCATGAGCAAGCTCACGCATCTCGATTCAAACGGTGCCGCTCACATGGTCGATGTGGGCGAGAAGGCGCTGACCTCCCGCGAGGCTGTCGCCGAGGGCCGCGTGGTGATGGCCCCGGAAACGCTGGCGCTTATCCGCGATGGCCTCGCCAAGAAGGGCGATGTGATCGCCACCGCACGCATCGCCGGCATCATGGCCGCGAAGAAGACGCATGAACTGATCCCGCTCTGCCATCCGCTGCTGCTCACGAAAGTCTCGCTCGATATCGAGGCGGATGAGAGCCTTCCAGGCCTCACCGTACGCGGCCTTGCGCGCGTCACCGGCCAGACCGGTGTGGAAATGGAAGCGCTGACCGCCGTTTCCGTCGCCTGCCTCACGATCTATGACATGGCGAAAGCGGTGGATCGCGGCATGCGGATCGAGGGCATTCGTCTGCTCGAAAAACGCGGCGGCAAGAGCGGCGACTGGGTCGCCGATCCGAGCGGCTGATGCCAGGCGAGACGCCGCTTCTGCCGGTGGCCGAGGCGCGCGCGCGCCTGCTCGCACGGGCTGGCGAGCAGCCGAAACCAATCGAAACCGTGCCGATCATCCGCGCCGCGGGCCGTGTTCTTGCGGCGGATCTCTTGGCCACGCGCACGCAGCCCCCTTTCGCCATGTCCTCCATGGATGGCTATGCCGTGCGCGCCGCGGATTGCCGGCCCGGTGAGCCTCTGCGCACCCTCGGCGAAAGTGCCGCCGGCCACCCTTTCGAGGGCGCGCTGCAACCGGGTACGGCCATCCGCATCTTCACCGGCGCGAAACTGCCCGATGGCGCGGATTCCGTGCTGATTCAGGAAGAGGCACGCGCGGAAAATGGCTTCGTGACGCCTGCCAACGCTGTGAAGCCCGGCCAGTTCATCCGCCGCGCGGGGCGTGATTTCACGGCGGGTGAGACCGGATTGTCTGCCGGCACGCGGCTCACGCCGTCGCATATCGCGCTGGCTGCGGCTATGAACCATGCCAGCGTTCCGGTCTATCGCCGTCCGCGCATTGCGTTGCTGGCGACGGGCGATGAACTCGCCCTGCCCGGCCCGGATGTGCCACCGGATGCCACCATGGCTTCGAACCTCATTGGCCTCTCGGCGCTTGTCGAGGCGCAGGGCGGCGTAGTGATCGATCTCGGAATCGCGCGCGACAACGAGGCCAGCCTCAACGCGGCGGTGGATCGCGCCATCGCCGACAGGGCCGATCTGCTGGTCACCATCGGCGGCGCCTCGGTGGGGGACTATGATCTCGTGCGGCCTGTGCTCGCCGCGCGCGGGGCGATGCTCGATTTCTACCGCATTGCCATGCGGCCGGGAAAACCGCTGAATTTTGGCAGTTTGGGGTCGATTCTTTATCTCGGCCTGCCGGGAAATCCGGTTTCCGCCCTGGTTTGCGGCACGCTGTTTCTCGTGCCGCTCGTGCTCGCTTTGCAGGCCTCGGCGCGCGCCGGCGCGGAGCGCACCGAAGCCGCCTTTCTCGGTCGCGATCTCCCCGCGAATGACCGCCGCGAGGATTATCTGCGCGCGACCCTTTCCACCGATGCCGCTGGCCGGCTCATCGCCACCCCCTTCGATGATCAGGATTCCTCGCTGCTCTCCGTACTCGCGCGCGCCGAGGCACTGGTGATCCGCGCGCCCGGCGCCCCGGCTGCGAAACCGGGCGAAACTTGCCGAATCCTACGCCTGTAAATACAACTACAAAACGAACACTTGTGGAACGCAAGCTGAACATGGTAAAGATGTTCAGGATTTGTTTTGGTTGAGTCGCGGTTGATGCGATGGCAGCCTATTGGTGGGGTTCGGGAATATGCTCACACGCAAGCAGATGGAATTGCTGCGCTTCATTCATGAGCGCCTGCAGGAGAATGGGGTCCCCCCTTCCTTCGATGAAATGAAGGAGGCGTTGGATCTCAAGTCCAAATCCGGCATCCATCGGCTCATCCTTGCGCTGGAGGAGCGCGGCTTCATTCGTCGCCTGCCCAACCGGGCGCGTGCACTGGAGGTGATCCGCCTGCCGGATGCGCAGACGCCGCGCCCCGGCCGCCAGCGCTTTGCGCCCAGCGTAATCGAGGGCGATCTCGGCAAGGTGCGCGCGCCCGCTCCAGCCGAGCCGGATGCGCAGCGCCCGGTTGCCATCCCCATCATGGGGCGCATTGCAGCGGGCACGCCGATTTCCGCCATCCAGAACCGGTCGTCCACAGTCGATATCTCTCCGGAATTTCTCAGCCATGGCGAGCATTACGCACTGGAAGTGCGCGGTGACTCGATGATCGAGGCCGGCATTTTCGATGGTGATCTCGTGGTCATCCGGAAACAGGAAAGTGCCAATACGGGCGATATCGTCGTGGCGCTCATCGATGATGAAGAGGCGACCCTGAAGCGCCTGCGCCGCAAGGGCGCGTCCATCGCGCTGGAAGCGGCCAATCCGAATTATGAAACCCGCATTTTTGGCCCGGATCGCGTGCGCGTGCAGGGCCGTCTCGTCAGCCTCATCCGCCGTTATTGAGGCGCCAGCGCCGGATCGTCCTCCGGGTCGGCGCGCTCCGGATTGCGGCTACGCGGAAGCGGTGCCGGCCGGGATTGTTCGGCAGTCGTGGCTGTGCTCTCGGCTTCGCTGTCTTCTTTGGCTGCTGGTGGCGTCTTGCGCCATGGACGGATGGCATTGGGGTTGAGGCTGGTCTCGCGGTGAGCCACCCGACCATCGTCGAGTGTGATGCGTTGTGCGCCGTAACGGGCGAGACTCGCCTGCGCGAGCAGTAGACGCCCAGGACCGCAGAAGGCCTGATCGGCGTTTGCAGGCGTGATGATGATTTGCGCGCGCTGACAATCGAGGCGTGCGGCTTCCGACGTGAGACTCAGGGCGATACGCCGTCCATCGGCGAGTGTGCCTGTGCAGCCCATCTTGTCGCAGCGCGTGCCCTGTTTGAGGGTGGGGTCTGACGGTTGGCGGGCATCGCCGAGCGCGGGCAGCCATTGCTGCAAGGTGAAGCTCGACGGGCTCGCGGGCGAAAGCAGCGTGTAGCGACCATCGGCCTCCCGGAAGAGCGCCATGCGTCCATCTGGCGAAATCATCAGGTCGGGCAAGGGTGTTGCGCGCAGGAGGATCGCCCAGAGGATGACCAGCGGGATGGAGAGAAACCGGAGGGGTGAGCGGAAAATCACCAGCACCAACAAGGCGATCACGAGCATGCCGAAGAGGTAGCCCGGCGCTTTCGGCACGGGCGGCGCCGCACCTTCGATTCCTGCGACCTTCTCCGCCACGAACAGCACGCCGCGGATCCCCTCGCCCATCACGAACCAGACGATTCCGTCGAGCCCGAAAGGCAGCAGCAATGTGCCAATCACCGCCGTCGGCATGACGACGAGGCTCACGAGCGGGATCGCCAGCGCATTGCCGATGAGGCCGTAAGGGTTGAGGCGGTGAAAATGGAACGCCGAGAAAGGGGCGGTTGCAAAGGAAGCAAGGATCGTTGTCGCGACAATCCCGAGGAAGGCCAGCAGCATGGCCCGCACTGCGCGCTCCATGAAACCGGGCTGGAAGCGCCCGCGCAGCTGTGGCTCCGATTCAGGCCTATAGCGCCGCCAGAGATCGTTGCCCGCGATAAGCGCGGCGACGGCGGCGTAAGACATCTGGAAGCTAGGCCCGAGCAGCGCTTCCGGCTCGCGCGCGAGCACGATCAGCGCGGAAATCGCGACATTGCGCAGGGCCAACGCCGGGCGATCCACGAGAATCGCGCCGAGCATGACCAGCATCATGATGAGCGAACGCTCGGTGGCCACTTCCGAGCCGGAGAAGATGCAATAGGCGGCAGAACCCAGCATCGCCCCGCCTGCCGCCCATTTCTTGATGGGATGTCGCAGGGCAAGGGCGGGCGAGAGCGCGAGAAGCGCGCGCAGGGTCCAGAACATCACGCCCGCCGCCAGCACCATGTGCAGGCCCGAAATCGAGACGATGTGATAGAGCCCGGATGCGCGGAGCTGGTCGTTGGTTTCGTTCGAGATCAGCCCGCGCTTGCCGGTGACGAGTGCGGCGGAAAGCGCGCCAGCTTCCCCGCCGATGGCATGCGCGATGCGGTCGGTCATGGCGTTTCGTGCGCGGTCGATGAAGGCATTGAAGCGCAAGGTGAAAACCGCTTCCGCCTTGGGCGCGCTAACCTCGATGCGACCGATCGCATAGCCCACGCCGCCCACGGCGCGGAAAAAGGAATCGCGCCGGAAATCGTAGCCGCCGGGCATGGCCGGCTCGGAAGGGGGCGAGAGGCGCGCGCGCAAGCTGATATGCGCTCCGGCCTCCACCGTGGGGCGCCCCGGCGCGCCGATCCGCACCCGGTAGGGCTTGCCCGCCCGCGTATCGGCCATGTGCGTCACGCGCAGGGTGATGCGATGCCGGCGCGGACCCGCATCCACCTGCTCGACAAAACCCGAGACGGCGAGCGTCACATTTCGGTCGAGCATGGGGGATTCCACCAGCGCGGTGCGCGTTGTCGCAGCGGAAAAGCCGGCGGCCATCATGGCGAGCGTGATGGCGGCGATGCGCGGCAGGCCGTGCAGGCGGATGGCGAAAATGGTGGAAACCACCAGAAGCACCGGTCCGGCCCAGAGTGCCGGTTCGGTTCGGGCCGAGAAATAGGCAAGAATGCCCAGCGCGAAGGCCACGGGCAGCAGCAGGAAGCCCGTGCGCAGGTTGCGCTCTTCGTCCACCCAGCCCGCGAGGAGGCTGCCGAGGCGGGCCGGAAGCCCGGTTGGCCACAGAAGCTGCGGCTTTGCAAGCGCGCTCGCGAGAGCGCCGGGACGAAAGTGGCGGGTCATCGACGCCCCCTTCCCTCGCGCGGCGTGAAACGGGCATTTGCGCGCCCGCGCCTTCATGCTAGAGCGCGCGGCAAGGTCGGGCAATGCCCGCCAACCTCCCGTTTTCCATTGTGAAAGCCGCTTTTCCCCATGTCCGATCCCATCGTCACGCGCTTTGCTCCCTCGCCCACCGGCTTCCTGCATATCGGCGGGGGTCGCACGGCGCTCTTCAACTGGCTGCTCGCGCGCCGCCATGGCGGGAAAATGCTGCTGCGCATCGAGGATACGGATCGCGTGCGCTCCACGCCCGAGGCCATCGATGCGATCATCGACGGGCTGAAATGGCTGGGCCTCTCGTGGGATGGCGAGGTGATCTACCAGTTCGCGCGCGCGCCGCGCCACAAGGAGGTGGCCGAGGCGATGCTCGCCAATGGCCGCGCCTACAAGTGCTACGCGACCTCCGAAGAGCTGGAAGCGATGCGCGAGGCCGCGAAGGCCGCGGGCAAGCCGATGCGCTATGATGGCCGCTGGCGCGAGAAGGGCCCGGAGGACCACGCGAAAGCCGAGGCCGAGGGGCGCAAATATGTCATTCGCCTGAAAGCGCCGCTCGACGGGCAGACAACCGTGCAGGATCTCGTGCAGGGCACGGTAACCTGGGACAACGAGAACCTCGATGATCTCGTGCTGCTGCGCTCGGATGGCACGCCGA
Source organism: Beijerinckiaceae bacterium (assembly GCA_025458025.1). GTDB lineage: Bacteria > Pseudomonadota > Alphaproteobacteria > Rhizobiales > Beijerinckiaceae > Rhabdaerophilum. The sequence goes on from JALOTF010000068.1 coordinate 15,484, forward strand.
CCTACATGCTCGCGGTGGTCGTCGACGATCACGATATGGGCGTAACGCATATCATCCGTGGCGATGACCACCTGACGAACGCGGCCCGCCAGTCGCAGATTTACGAAGCGAATGGCTGGAAAGTGCCGTTTATGGCGCACATCCCGCTCATTCATGGGCCGGATGGCGCGAAACTCTCCAAGCGTCATGGCGCGCTGGGGGTCGACGCCTATCGCGCTTTGGGCTACCTGCCGGAGGCCCTGCGGAACTATCTCGTGCGGCTCGGTTGGGCGCATGGCGACCAGGAGATCTTCTCGACCGACGAGATGACCGCGGTCTTCGACCTCAAGAATGTGGGCCGCTCGCCCGCGCGCTTCGATTTCGCGAAGCTCGAGAGCATCAACGGCCATTACATGCGCAAGACCGATGATGCGGCATTGCTGGAAGCGCTGCGGCCCGTGCTCGCGCATGTCGAGGGCGGCGCTGAGATCGCCAACGCGCTGACGCCAGAAAAGGAAGCGCAGTGGATTGCCGCCATGCCCGGCCTCAAGGAGCGGGCGAAGACGCTGGTGGAACTCATCGACGGTTCGCGCTTCCTCTTCGCCACGCGCCCGCTCGCGATGGACGAAAAGGCCCGCGAGATCCTCGCGAAGGATGGCAAGGCGATCCTCGCCCGGCTGCTCTCGCGGCTGGAGGCCCTGCCGGTTTGGGAAGCTGCTGCTCTCGAGGAGGCCGTGCGCGCCGAGGCCGAATCGAGCGGCCTGAAGCTGGGTGCGCTGGCGCAGCCCTTGCGTGCTGCGCTGACGGGGCGTGCCACCTCTCCGGGCATTTTCGAGGTGCTCGTGGTGCTGGGGCGCGAGGAATGTCTCGGGCGCCTGCGTGATCAGGCAGCCTGACAAGACACGGGCGGAATGCGCAATTTGCGGCTGCCCCATGCGACAACGCGCAGCATCATCCGGAAGCCCAACTTGACACGCGGAGTGGTTTGTTTAGGGCTCAAGCGTATTTTCATGCGGCAGCGCAACATAACGGGGCGCGCGACCGTGAATGGAAGGGCTGGACGCGGGGATGCGACCAGCCCCTGACAACAGGAGGGAGGGTGCCATGACAGCCCATTCGATGACCTTGAAGATCGACGACAAGGTATTGGACCTCCCGGTACGAGCCGGCACGATCGGTCCGGCCGTGGTGGATATCGGCAAGCTCTATTCCAGCACCGGCATGTTCACCTACGATCCGGGCTTCACCTCCACGGCGGCCTGCGAATCGAAGATTACCTACATCGATGGCGACGAGGGCGTGCTGCTCTATCGCGGCTATCCGATCGAGCAGCTGGCCGAGCATGGCGACTTCCTCGAAAGCTGCTATCTGTTGCTCTACGGCGAACTGCCGACCGCCGCGCAGAAGAGCGATTTCGTGCATCGCGTCACGCGCCATACAATGGTGCACGAGCAGATGGCCCGCTTCTTCCAGGGCTTCCGCCGCGACGCGCACCCGATGGCAGTGATGGTCGCTTCCGTGGGCGCCATGTCGGCATTCTATCACGACTCGACCGATATCTCGGACCCGTATCAGCGCATGGTCGCGTCCATCCGCATGATCGCGAAGATGCCGACGCTGGCCGCGATGGCCTACAAGTATTCCATTGGCCAGCCCTTCGTGTATCCGCAGAACAGCCTCGATTACACCTCGAACTTCCTGCGCATGTGCTTCTCGGTGCCGTGCGAGGAATACAAGGTGAATCCGGTGCTGAGCCGCGCGCTCGACCGCATCTTCATCCTGCATGCTGACCACGAGCAGAACGCCTCGACCTCGACCGTGCGTCTCGCCGGTTCGTCGGGCGCCAATCCGTTCGCTTGCATCGCGGCGGGCGTCGCCTGCCTCTGGGGCCCGGCCCATGGTGGCGCGAACGAAGCCGCCCTGCAGATGCTGCAGGAGATCGGCCATGTCGACAACATCCCGAAATACATCGCCAAGGCGAAGGACAAGAACGATCCGTTCCGCTTGATGGGCTTTGGCCATCGCGTTTACAAGAACTACGATCCGCGCGCGAAGATCATGCAGAAGACCTGCCATGAGGTTCTCGCCGAACTCGGCATCAAGGACGATCCGCTGCTCGATGTGGCCGTGGAACTCGAGCGCATCGCGCTTTCGGACAGCTACTTCATCGAGAAGAAGCTCTACCCGAACATCGATTTCTACTCGGGCATCACGCTGAAGGCGATGGGCTTCCCCACCGACATGTTCACGGTGCTCTTCGCGCTCGCGCGCACCGTCGCGCACCGTGGGCTGGATCGCCCAGTGGAAGGAAATGATCGAGGATCCGTCGCAGCGCATCGGTCGCCCGCGTCAGATCTATACCGGTGCGCCCCTGCGCGATTACACCCCGGTGGCCCAGCGCCGCTGAGCGGCTCCGCTGGTTCTGGAACGACGAAGGGCGCCGAAAGGCGCCCTTCTTATTTCGGCAGTCGTTTCGATGGCACCCAGCAATAGCCATCGGGATCGAGAATGAAGCATTCCCGCAATCCGTGGGGGCGATCCAGCGTTTCGCGAAAGACTATATCGCCACGCGCTTTTGCGCGAGCCTCGGCCTCGTCGGGATCGCTCTCGAAAAGGCGCAACTCGATCCCTGCCCCGCGCGCGCCCGCTTCCGGCAACAGCGAAGGCAGGGGATGCTCTGCATAGACCGCATCCTCGTGGATCTGGATCAGGATCGAACCCAGCCGAAAGAGTCCATAGCCATCGCCGAGGCGGATCTGCGTGAACCCGAAGACCTCGGTGAGAAACGCGGAGGTCCGCTTTCCATTCCGAACTAGCAGATTGATGCCGAACGGTGTCAGGCTGCGCCCGATCTCGGGGCCGGTAGCCTAGGCCAGATTTTTGTCGTCGCTCACTCCACCGTGACGCTTTTTGCGAGGTTTCGCGGCTGGTCCACGTCTTTCCCCATGACGACTGCGGTGTGGTAGGCGATGAGCTGCGCTGGGACCGCATAGACGAAGGCCGAGAACTCAGGAGCCATGTCGGGCATAGCGATCTCGGCGAGCGTGTCCACCGCCACCTCGTGCCCCACGCCTTCCGGCCCGATCAGCACGATGGCGCCACCGCGCGCGGCAACCTCCTGCACGTTCGAGACGGTTTTCTCGAACCAGGGGTCGCGCGGGGCCATGACGATGACCGGCATCGTCTCGTCGATCAGCGCAATCGGCCCGTGCTTCAATTCGCCCGCCGCATAGCCCTCGGCGTGGATGTAGCTGATTTCCTTCAGCTTCAGCGCGCCTTCCATCGCAAGCGGGAACGAGGTTCCACGCCCGAGATAGAGCACATCCGTCGCCTTCGAGAGTTCGCGCGCCAGCGCTTCGATCGGGGCTTCATGCTTCAGCGCCTCGGCCACGAGGCCGGGAATGGCGATGAGCTGCGTGACGAGTTCCTTCTCGCGAGCCGCATCCAGCACGCCCCGCGCGCGGCCCGCGGCAATGGCGAGGCAG
>JALOTF010000069.1 GCA_025458025.1 Beijerinckiaceae bacterium
CATTATAACCGCGCTCGCGCCCGATGAGGCGGCAGCGATTGCCCTCGCCCTTCGCCTGGAAATAGCCGATGGCCATCTTCAGCGCGGTATCGACCGCTTCGGAACCGGAATTGACGAAGAAGACGTGATCGAGATCGCCCGGTGCCATCGAGGCAATGCGCGAGGCGAGCTGAAAACCGAGGGGATGCGCGAACTGGAACGGCGGCGAGTAATCCAGCGTTTCAGCCTGCGCCTTGATGGCCTCCACGATGGGATCGCGGTTATGGCCGGCATTGCAGCACCAGAGGCCGGCGGTCGTGTCCATGATCGCGCGACCGTCATATGTGAAGTAGTGCATGTCCTTCGAGCGGGAGACGATGCGCGGGTTCTTCTTGAACGCGCGCTCGGCCGTGAAGGGCATCCAGAATGCCTCAAGGTCGTTCGGCTGCGAGTAGGTTGTGATCGGCGTCGCTGCGCTGGATTTCGGCATGTCTCGTCTCCCCCGTCAGGCTTGGTTGACAGGGAGGATACGCCGCCTAGCGCCGGACACAACCCCGCTTTCGCGAGCAAGCGCTGCAATTTCTCGCGGGCATTAGTGCCTTCCGGCGTGACATTCACCGTTTCGCGCGTGCCCCCGGCGCTGGCGCGGGGGAAAGCGCAAAATCCTCATCCGATTGTGGAAGTTCGAGAAAGGCCTGATCCGGCTCCTCGCAGACCGCTTCCGCCTCGATTTCGAACAACAGATGGGGCGCGGCCAAACCCGCCACTTCGAGATAGGTCGCGGCACAGAGGTGCCCGCCGAGCCGCCGGTCGCGGATACTGCGATACATCGCCACGGAACCCGGAACGGTGGTGAAGGCGCTGATCTTCACGATATCCGTTACACTCATTCCCGCCTCTGCAAGAATGGCGGTGATGTTGTCCCAGGCGGCCTCCATCTGCTCGGAGAGGTCGTCCGGCACGGAGCCGTCGAGCCGCTGCCCGACCTGCCCCGAGATTACCAGCCGGCGCGCCCGGGCCGAATGCACCACGCCATGGGCGTAGCGTGATCCCGGAGGCGCGATGCCGCGCGGATTGATGGCTCTCGGCATGGTTGAAATCCTCTCGGCAAACAGCCTTCCTTCGTATCCCGGTCGCTTGCCGTTCCAAAAGAGCGGTGTGAGAAAAAAAAATGCAGCAGGAGGGTGCTTTCCACAGCCCGTTCATAGGTGAAGCCCTCGCCAGCGCCATCTCGAATCAATAGGTTGGACGCATGTGATTCGTTGTGCTGGGGCGCGCGCGTTCCGATGAATTTTCGGTCTCTCCTGATGGTGTTAACGGTCGCGGTTGCAGCCGCCGGCCTCACCTTTGTCGCACAGCGGAACGATCTGCTGGTGCTCGTGGTCGCGGCTCTTGCCGCGGCTGTGACCGTTTGCGCCTTTGTCCTGCGCTCCAGCGGCCAGGTGGTGCAGCAGGAATTGTCGCTGCTGCGCGATCACCTCGAAACCACCCGCCAGCAGGCCGCGATGCTCGCCCGCATGACCCGCGAAATGCGCGACGCCGTTGTCCAGCACGAAACCGCTCCCGCCCCCGATCATAGCGCGGAATGGGCAGCCCTCAGCGAAATCGTGCGTGATATCGCCGATGAAATGGCCGAACTTGATCGCCGCACCGAGCAGGTGGAAGGCGAGGTTGCGACGATCCGGCGGGAAGGCGTTGCCCGTCCTTCCGTGGCCATGCCGGCCTGGGCCAGCACGCCGCCTGCTCCGGTTGCGCCCGCGGCTCCTTTGGTCGCGACCCGCGAGATCGCGCCGGAACCGGCCATTTCCGCCCCCGCCCTGCGGGAAATTCCCGGCGTTCCGGATTTCTCGAATTTCGGTGAGCCGCCGCGTGCAGTGCGCCAGCTCGTGGCTGCTGCCATCGCGGCGGACCGGTTTGAGCTCTATCTGCAGCGCATTGTGAGCCTGCCGCAGCGCAAGACTCGCGCTTATGAGGTGAGCCTGCGCCCGGATGGCTGCGACCCGCGCATTCCCACCAGCGAAATCCGCCTCGCGGTTGAACATGTCGGTCACCAGCTCTCCTTCGATCGCAAGCTGATGGTGCAGACCATTCGTCTCGCGCGTATGTTCGAGCAGCGCCAGCGCGACGTGACCCTCGTGGCAGACCTGTCGCAGCGCTATCTCCTCAGCGAGCCGGCCTTCGATGAACTCCGCGCGCTGGTGGCGGATGCACCGAATGCGCCGCGCCGCATCGTGCTCTCGCTCCCGCAGCGCTTCTTCAAGAAGGCGATTGCGGTCGAGAACGAAGCACTTCGCCAGCTGGCCGAGATGGGCTTCCGCTTCATGGTGCGCGAAGTCACTGATTACAGCTTCGAGCTTCCGCGCCTGCAGCAATCAAATGTGCGCTGGATGCGCATGGATGCCGCCCGCCTGATCGCCGCCAGCCACAGCGAGGAACAGACCCTCGAGGTTGCCGCCGCCGATTTCGCCGCTCTGCTTGGTCGCCGGCAGATCTCGCTGCTGATCGAGGGCGTGAACGACGAAGCGACTGTCGCGGAACTCATCGATTTCAACATTGCCTATGCGCAGGGCAACGCTTTTGCGCCGCCGCAGGCTGTGCGTCCCGAAGCGCTGGATGATGCGCCGATGGCGCAGAACACCCTCGCCCGGAGCCCCGAGGCCGTCGGCAATGAGCGTCGCGGCCTCCGCGAACTCGCGCGCCGCGCCTGAGCCATCCCGAGATCAGGGGTTGTTTCGCGGTGGGCGAGCCGTTAGCGAGCGGGCTGTTGCCTGCTCCCTCCCAAAGGTTCCGCTCACACCATGTCCGCCCGTATCCCATCTGCCCGCATCCAGCCGATCCAGCGCCTTTCCGATGTTCTCGGGAATTACGACGCGATCATCTCCGATGTCTGGGGCGTGCTGCATAACGGCGTGATCGCGACTGCCGGCGCCCAGCAGGCTCTGGCCGCCGCTCGCCGCGCGGGGAAGCCGGTCGCACTTCTCACGAATTCGCCGCGCCTGCCGCATCTCGTGGCCGAGCAACTGCGCGATTTCGGAGTGGTCGAACCTTGCTATGACGCGCTCGTCTCTTCCGGAGGCGTGACGCGCGACCTTCTGGAAGCGGAAGGTGCAAAGACCTTCTTCCATATCGGTCCGGAGCGCGATGCCGGGCTCTATCAGGGCCTCGCCGCGAAACCGGCCCCGCTGGAATCGGCTGATCTGCTGCTCTGCACCGGCCTGTTCGATGATGAAACCGAGACTGCCGAGCAATATCGCCCGATGCTCGAAGCCGCTCTGGCCCGCCGTCTAAGGCTTTATTGCGCGAACCCCGATCTGATCGTGGAGCGCGGTGATCGCCTCATCCCCTGCGCAGGGGCGATCGCGGATCTCTATGAGACGATGGGTGGTCCGGTGATCTGGGTCGGCAAGCCGAAGCCGCTGGTTTACGAGCGAGCACGCCGCGCGCTCGAAGCGGCGCTTGGCCGTCCGCTGGCGCTGAACCGTGTGCTCTGCATCGGCGATGCCTTCCGCACGGATATCGCCGGAGCCAATGCCGAGGGACACGACGTGATCATGACGCTTGCGGGCATCCACGGCCATCAGATCGGACTCGATGGCGAGACTTACAGCCTGGAAGCGCTGGAGAATCTGTCGGCCGAAACGCGACAAAGGCCGACCTTTTGCATGGTCAGCCTTGTCGATTGATACCAGAGGGAGATCGTGGGGTCAGGTCGAGGCGGAAACCGCGTCGATCTTGGCCTTCAACGTCTGGGCGTTGAACGGCTTCACGATGTAGTTGTTCACGCCGGCGCGCTTGGCGGCGATGACGTTTTCCGTCTTCGATTCCGCGGTCACCATGATGAACGGCGTCGAATGCAGATCGCGATCCGCACGCACCTGCTTCAACAATTCGTAGCCCGTCATCGGCTGCATGTTCCAGTCCGAGATGATCAGGCCGTAACGCTTCTCGCGCATCTTCGCGAGCGCTTCGGACCCGTCGGACGCTTCGTCGACATTCTCGAAACCGAGCTGTTTCAGAAGATTCCGGATAATCCGGACCATCGTCTGATAATCATCCACAACGAGAATGGACGTGCCTGCATCGAAAGCCATGTTTTACTCCACCTGAGGCGATCCGCCGGTGGTCCATGCCGGAACCAACAGCGGAGGCTTCTCCTGTCCTTTGAACCTGGAGTTGAGAACCCATCGGCATGAACACTATGTCGCGGCCTCTTGCGATTATGTTAATGCGGTTCAACTGCGAACCAAATTTGCGATGCTTTTGGCACCGATCGTGGCTTTGCACCTGCTCGACTGGATAAAGATGACTGAAACTTTGGCAGCCCGCCACGCGATCCGGCTGATTTCCCTGAAAAATCCTGGCGACGACGTTCTGCGCCCGGTGATTGCGATTGGCAATTTCGATGGCGCGCATCGAGGCCATCGTGCGGTCGCGCAAACGGCGCACACGCTGCGCGACAGCCTTCCCGGTGCCGGGCCAGTCACGGCGCTGACCTTCGAGCCGCATCCGCGTGCGTTTTTCCAGCCGCAGCCGCCGCTTTTCCGGCTTACATTGGCGGAGGATCGCGCGGCGCGGCTCGCGGCCATCGGCTTCGAGGCTCTGGCCCTCATCGCATTCGATGCGGAGCTGGCTGCCACGTCTGCGGAAGCTTTCGTGCAACACCTTCTCGTTGAGCGCCTGAATGTGGCCGCCGTGGTGGTGGGGCAGGATTTCCATTTCGGCAAAGGGCGGCAGGGCACGCCGGAATTCCTCGTCGAAGCTGGCCGGAGATACGGCTTTGCCGTGCATTTTGTGGAATCCTATCGCGATGAAGCCGGCGCGATTGTCTCTTCCAGTGCGATCCGCGCGTCTCTGGCTGAGGGCGACCTTGCAACCGCCAATCGCATGCTCGGCTATAGTTATGCCGTCTCCGGCGAAGTCATCCATGGTGCAAAACGGGGCCGTGAACTCGGTTATCCCACCGCGAATATCGCGCTTCATCCCGGCAATGGCCTGCGTCACGGGATTTATGCCGTGCGGATCGAGATTGACGGCGAACCCCGCGCAGGTGTCGCGAGCTTTGGCCGCCGCCCGATGTTCGACAATGGCGCGCCCCTGCTGGAAGTCTTCGTGATCGACTTCACCGGTGACCTCTACGGCAAGCGAGTGACCGTGTCGTTCGAGGCTTTCCTGCGTGGGGAAGCGCGCTTCGACAGCCTGGAGGCGCTCATCCGCCAGATGGATGCCGATCAGGCCGAGGCGCGGCGGATTCTTGCGCAGCAATAGCGCTTTGCGTGGAAGCCTCCGCTTGCTATAGGCCGAAGCATGACGAGCGCCGGTTGGATAGCCCCGCGAATTACGACCCCGGTCCCCTCTCGCTGAGGCGCGAGGTGCGGCCGGTTTCTGTTCGCCCCACCGCTTGTTTCTTCCCGTATCGTGAGCTGCCATGAGCGCCGAGAACGCCCCGTTCGACTACTCCCAGACCCTCTTCCTGCCCGAAACGCCCTTCCCCATGCGCGCCGGCCTGCCGCAGAAGGAGCCGGAAATCCTGAAGCGCTGGGCGGAGATCGACCTTTATGCCCGCATCCGCAAGGCCGCTGCTGGTAAGCCGAAATTCGTGCTGCATGATGGCCCGCCCTATGCCAACGGCAACATCCATATCGGGCATGCACTGAACAAGATCCTGAAGGATCTGGTCACGCGCTCGCAGTCCATGCTCGGCTTCGATTCCAACTACGTGCCGGGGTGGGATTGCCACGGTCTTCCGATCGAATGGAAGATCGAGGAGGAATATCGCGCGAAGGGCAAGGCGAAGCCGGAGCTCACCTCGGGTGCGGCCATCAACGCCTTCCGCGCCGAGTGCCGGGCCTATGCCACGCATTGGCTGAACGTGCAGCGCGGCGAGTTCAAGCGGCTCGGCATCACCGGCGACTGGGACAATCCCTACCAGACCATGACCTTCCCCGCGGAAGCGCAGATCGCCCGCGAGATCATGAAGTTCAAGGACAATGGCCTGCTCTATCGCGGCTCAAAACCGGTGATGTGGAGCGTGGTGGAGAAGACCGCACTGGCCGAAGCCGAGATCGAATATCACGACCACCAGAGCGATATGGTGTGGGTGAAGTTCCCACTCAAAGGTAGTCCAACGCCGAGAGCATCGAGGGAAGGCGAAGAGTATTTCCTGTTTGAAGGCGCCTCTGTAGTTATCTGGACCACGACTCCGTGGACACTTCCGGGCAACCGGGCGATTTCGTTTTCATCGAAGATCAACTACGGGCTCTACAAGATCGTTGCCAATGAGCGGGATTTTGGGCTCCAGGTCGGTGAAAAGCTCATCCTGTCAAAATCGCTCGCTGACTCCGTGTTCCAGCAAGCAAAAGTTCAGGCGGTATTGATCCGCGATCTACCGGGTGTCGATATTTCGAGTGACTGGGTCTGCGCCCATCCGCTCGCATCCCTCGGCTACACCTTCGATGTCCCCCTCCTCGATGGCGATCACGTCACCGATGATGCGGGTACGGGTTTTGTGCACACAGCACCCAGCCACGGCCGCGAGGACTTCGAGATCTGGACCCGCGCCGATGTGCAGCAGGCCCTTAACGCTCGCAAAATCCCCACGCGCATCCCCTTCACCATCGATGATGATAGCGTCTACACGGACGAGGCCCCCGGCTTTACCGGCAAGCGCGTCATCACCGAAAAGGGCGAGAAGGGGGATGCCAACGAGGCGGTCATCAAGGCGCTGATCGACGCTGGCGCGCTGGTCGCGCGCGGGCGCCTGAAGCATCAATATCCGCATAGCTGGCGCTCGAAGAAGCCGGTGATTTTCCGCAATACGCCGCAATGGTTCATCGCCATGGACAAGCCCTTCCGCGTGGAAGGTGTTCCGGGTGAGGTGTCGCTGCGCCAGCGGGCGTTTGACGCCATCTCCAAGACCGAATGGGTTCCGGGCTCGGGCGAGAACCGCATCCGCGGCATGGTGGAAAACAAGCCCGATTGGGTGATGAGCCGCCAGCGCGCCTGGGGCGTGCCGATCACCGTCTTCGTGCATCACGACACGAAGGCGATGCTGCAGGACAAGCGTGTGGACGAGGCCATCGCCAGGGCCTTCGAAACCGAAGGTGCCGATGCCTGGTTCGCGGATGGCGCGAAGGAGCGCTTCCTCGCACCCTTCGGGCATGATCCTGCACAATATGAGATGGTGACCGACGTTCTCGACGTCTGGTTCGATTCCGGCTCCACCCACACCTACACGCTGGAAGACCCGGTGAACTTCCCCGGCCTCGCGGGCGTGAAGCGCGTGGTCGATGGCGGGCGGGATCGCGTGATGTATCTCGAGGGATCGGACCAGCATCGCGGCTGGTTCCAGTCGAGCCTGCTCGAAAGCTGCGGCACACGCGGCCGCGCGCCCTTCGATGTGGTGCTGACCCATGGCTTCACGCTCGACGAGCAGGGCCGGAAAATGTCGAAATCGCTCGGCAACGTCACGGCACCGCAGAGCGTCATCGAGCAATCCGGGGCGGATATCCTGCGCCTCTGGGTCGCAAGCTCGGATTACGGCGATGACCAGCGCATCGGCCCGGAAATCCTGAAGAGCATGGCCGAGAACTACCGCAAGCTGCGCAACACCATCCGCTGGATGCTCGGCGCGCTCGCGCATTTCGATGGCCAGCCGGTAGCCGAGAAGGAGATGCCGGAGCTGGAGCGGCTGATGCTGCACCGGCTCGCGGAACTCGATCCAGTCATCCGCAAGGCTTACACGGAATATGATTACAAGCGCGTGGTTTCGGAACTCTCGCTGTTCCTGAACACCGATCTCTCGGCGTTCTACTTCGATATCCGGAAAGACACGCTCTATTGTGAACCCTCTTCCAGCCTGAAGCGCCGCGCGGCGCTGACTGTGGTGGATCGCCTTTGTGATTGCGTGCTGCGCTGGCTCGCGCCGATCCTTGTCTTCACGGCAGAGGAAGCCTGGCTTGCGCGTCATCCCGGCATCGAGGGCTCGATCCACGAGGAAGGCTTCGCCGAGGTGCCGGATTCATGGCGCGATGAGACGCTCGCTGCCAAATGGGCGATGATCCGCGACGTCCGGCGCGTCGTCACCGGGGCGCTGGAACTGGAGCGCGCGGGCAAGCGGATGGGTTCGAGCCTTGAGGCCGTGCCGCAGGTGTTCATCGCGGATGAGGCCATCGCGGCAGCCCTCGCCGGCATCGACATGGCGGAAATCTCGATCACCTCAGGCTTCGAGATCGCGCAGGGCGAAGGCCCGGCAGAGGCCTTCCGCCTCGCGGATGTGAAGGGCGTCGCCGTGGTGCCGCAGCTTGCCAGCAGCAAGGGTTTGGTGAAATGCGCCCGCTCCTGGCGCTATTTCGACCCCGCGACCGCCAACCCGGCTTATCCGGACATCACCCCGCGTGATGCGCAGGCGATGAATGAATGGAAGGCGCGCGCGTGAGCGGGCCTTCCACCACCCCGCATGGCACGTTCGTGAAGCTTGGCCTGATGGTCGCGCTTGTCCTGTTGCTCGTGGATCAGGCGACGAAGCTGTATCTCATCTTCGGCACCAACCTGCGCCTCACCTGGCCGTGGCACATCACGCCTTTCCTCGATTTCACCGTGGTGTGGAACCGGGGGATTTCCTACGGGCTCTTCCAGCAGGAGACCGAAACGGGCCGCTGGATTCTCACGGGCGTGAAGCTTGTGGCTTCCGTGGTGCTGTTCTTCTGGCTGAAGCGAGCGGAAAACCGGATCGAGGCCATTGGCATCGGACTCATCATCGGTGGCGCCATCGGAAATGCGATTGATCGCATCTGGCATGGCGCGGTGTTCGATTTCGTGCATTTCCATGTGGGCGATTTCAGCTGGTATGTGTTCAATGTGGCGGATGCGGCTATCGTGATTGGTGTGATCCTGATGGTCGCGAGCCCGTTCTTAACCTTGCGCAGCCGTGCGGATGCCTCGTAATTGCCGCGATCTTTCGCCAAAAGGCGATCGGTGCTAGAGAACCACGACCTTGCGTGGAAGAAAGAGGTTCCGATGCGGATCCGTTCGACGACACTGATGTTGCGCGCCGCCCTCGTGGGCGCGGCGCTGACCGTGCTGCCCGCCGTTCCTGCCTTCGCGCAGGATGGCATCGCCATGCGCCAGATTCTTGGTTCGATCGGCCTTTTGCCGCGCATTGACCGCGAGCCGATCGAGTATCGCGACCGGCCGACGCTCGTCGTGCCGAAGGACACCACTGCCCTGCGCAATCCGGAAGATGCGGAAGCACATGAGCGCAATCCCTCCTGGCCGGTCGACCCGGATGTGACCGAGCGCAGGAAGGAGCAGGCCCGTCGTCGCGCTCCGGCGCCGGAACTTCTCGCAGGCCAATCTGTGGATGGCCGCCGCGTTTCGATGGACGAGATCCGCGCGGGTCGCGCGCCGGTGGGTGCGCAGATGACCGAAGGCACCTGGGGCAATGACAAGACCGGCATTCGCCTGTCCCCGTCGGAATGGGCAGCGGGCACCCCGGCCAATGCGCCGAGCTATCCGCCGGGCACCGAGCCGCCGCGCCGCTACCTCACCGATCCGCCGAAGGGCCTGCGCCAGGCCGCGGCGGGCGCGCCGATGAACCGGACGCAGGAACAGCCGCAGGGCTTCGACAATTTCCGTCCGGACAATACCTGGCGCCGCCTCGATTGAGCCGAGGCCATTCAGCATGCTCGGGGCCGGGACTTGTTCCCGGCCTTTTCTTTGCCCATCTTACACAGCGAAACAGATTGAACAGGGCGCGCCTTGCACCGCGCCGGCAGGAGATTCGACGGCATGACCACGCTTCCCGCCTTCGGGCATTTCCATCTCGAAAACGGCCTGGAAGTTGTCGTCATTCCGGATCACCGAGCACCGGTGGTCACGCATATGATCTATTACCGGAACGGCTCGGCGGATGATCCGCTGGGCAAGTCGGGCATTGCGCATTTTCTTGAACACCTGATGTTCAAGGGCACCGAAGCGAACCCCAAGGGGTCTTTCTCGAACATCGTGTCGGATGTCGGCGGGCAGGAAAACGCCTTCACTTCGTATGATTACACCGCCTATTACCAGCGCGTGGCAAAGGAACATCTCGAGCGCATGATGACGCTCGAAAGCGACCGCATGACCGGTCTCGTGCTTGAAGGTCCGGAGGTGCTCTCCGAGCGGGATGTCGTGATTGAGGAGCGTAAGATGCGCACCGACAGCGACCCCGCCGCGCAGCTTCAGGAAAGCCTGATGGCCACCCTCTACGTGCATCACCCCTATGGCACACCGGTAATCGGCTGGGGGCACGAGATCGAGGAACTGGGCCGCGAGGATGCGCTCGCCTATTATCGCCGCTTCTACCGGCCTGATAACGCCATTCTCATCGTCGCGGGCGATGTGGAGGAGGCGGAAGTGCGCGCGCTGGCCGAGCGCACCTATGGCAAGGTGCGGCCGGGCAATGCCGAAAAGCCGCAGCGCCGCCGTGTGCGCGAGCCGGAGATCAAGGCGAACCGTTTCGTGAGCCTCGCCGACCAGAAGGTCGAGCAGCCGATGACGCAGCGGATCTATCTCGTGCCGACCTACATCCGTGCGCCGGAGAATGATGCCCCCGCGCTGGAGGTGCTGAACCAGATCCTCGGCGGATCGCAGACGAGCCGGCTCTACCGGGCTCTGGTTGTCAACAACCCGCTCGCCGTGGGCGCGGGCTCCTGGTACTGGAGCGACGCGCTCGATATCGGCCAGTTCGGCGTCTATGCCGTGCCGACCGATGGCGTGAACCTGCCCGATCTCGATGCCGCCATCGACGCCGTGCTCGCGGAATTGCGCAACACGGATGTGGATGCGAAGGAACTCGCCCGCGCCCGCACGCGCCTCATCGCGGATATGGTCTATGCCCAGGACAGCCAGGCGCATCTCGCACGCATGGTTGGCTCCACGCTGACAACGGGCGGCAAGATCGACGACCTCGCCCAATGGTCCGAGCGGATTCGTACGGTCGAGGCGGCAGATATCCGGCGTGTCGCGAACCGCTATCTCCTGCCGGGCAAGGCCGTGACCGGCCACCTCACCAAGGCCGCTGCCTGACGCTTCTTTTGTTCGATTGGTTTTGCCTATGACCTCTTCTTCGCATCGCACGCGGGTGTCACGCGTCGTCTCGCCGGCCGGCTTCGACATCTGGCATGTCGAGGATTACACCGTGCCGCTCGTCAGCCTCGAATTCGCCATGCTCGGCGGCGCGGCGCAGGACCCGGCGGATCGCGCCGGTCTCGCGAGCTTTCTGGCTGGCCTGCTCGATGAGGGTGCCGGCCCGCTGAAGGCCGAGGCCTTTCAGGAAGCCATGGAGGAGAAGGCGATCGAGCTGTCCTTCGGGGCAAGCCGCGACCGTCTCTCCGGTTCGATGCGCACACTCACCGAGCATGTGGATTCCGCCTTCGACCTGCTGGCTCTGGCCGTGCGCGAACCGCGCTTCGACAAGGATGCCATCGAGCGCGTGCGCTCACAGATCATCTCCGGCCTCAAGCGGGACGAAACCGACCCGCAGAGCCTGACACGTGACGCGTTGAACCGGCTCGCCTTCCCCGGCCACCCCTATGCGCACCCCACCGATGGCCGCATTCCCGCTGTCCAGGCGATCACGCGGGAGGACCTGAAGACCCTTCATGGCCGGCTTTTCGCCCGCGATGTGCTGCGGATCGTGTCTGTCGGCGCGATTTCGGCGGAAGCTGTGGCTGCGGGTGTTGATCGCGTGTTCGGCGATCTTCCAGCGGCAGCCATGCACCATGCGGTGCCGGAAGTGGCGATGCATTCGGCCGGGCATACCGAGATCATCGATCTCGATGTGCCGCAATCGACCCTCTACCTCGCGCTTCCCGGCGTGTCGCGGCGCGACCCGGATTTCATGGCCTCTTACATCGTGAACCATGTGCTGGGCGGCGGGGCCTTCACCTCGCGCCTGTGGCATGAAGTGCGCGAGACGCGTGGCCTCGCTTATTCGGTGTGGAGCAGCCTGCGCTGGTCGGCGCATTCCAAACTCTTCCTTGCCGGCACCGCCACCAGCAACGAGCGCGTGGGTGAATCCTTGCGGGTGATGCGGGCGGAAATCGCGCGCATCGGCGAAAGCGGCCCAACCGAGGAGGAACTCTCGAAGGCGAAGAGCTATCTCACCGGTTCCTATGCGCTGCAATTCGATACCTCGCGCAAGATCGCCGACCATCTGCTCTCACTGCGAGTCGATGGCCTTCCCATCGACTATATCGACCAGCGCAATCACGATGTGGAAGCGGTGACGCTGGACGCGACGCTTGAAGCCGCTCGCCGGCTCTTCGGTAACGCAAAACCGCTGGTGGTGGTGACCGGCCAGCCGCAGGGGCTTGACGCGTAAGCGCGCCGGCCCGCCACGAAAAGGCTTGCCGGGGCCATGGGCCCGTGGCACGCCACCATGCCTATGAACCGGAAAGGGCGGGGTCTTCCACCCCGGAATCGTGATGAGCCTGACCTCGGACATGCTTGTGGATCGCCGCCGGCTTCGCCGCCAGCTCACTTTCTGGCGGGTTTTGGCGGTGCTGATCCTCATTCTCGCACTCATCGGCGCGGGCTTTGCCTTCCGGGCCTATTCCGGACCGGGCGGGCAGGCGCATATCGCTCGGATCAAGATCGAGGGACTGATCACGGGCCGGCAGGAGACACTGGACCTGCTGCGCGACATCGAGAAATCCTCGGCAAGCGCGGTCATCCTGCGCATCAATTCCGGCGGCGGCACAACATCGGGCTCCGAGGCGCTCTACACCGCCGTGCAGAACCTCGCCACGAAGAAGCCGGTCGTGGCCGTGATCGACGGCGTGGGGGCCTCGGGCGCCTACATGACCGCGCTCGGCGCGGAGCGGATCTTCGCCAATGGCAGCGCGATCGTGGGCTCGATCGGCGTCATCGCGCAGGTTCCCAACGTCTCGAAGCTGCTCGACACCCTCGGCGTGAAGGTGGAGGCCGTGCGGTCCTCGCCGCTGAAGGCCATGCCTTCGGGCGTAGAGCCGACCTCTCCGGAAGCGCGCGCCGCGCTGGAAGCCACCGTGGCTGACAGCTATCGCTGGTTCCGTGATCTCGTGGGTACGCGGCGCAACCTCACCGGCGATGCGCTGGGCACCGTGAGCGATGGCCGTGTCTTCACCGGTCGGCAGGCTCTGGGCCTGAAGCTCATCGATGATCTCGGCAGCGAGAAGGATGCCATCACCTGGCTGGAGCGCGAGAAGAATGTTGTGAAAGACCTGAAGGTGGTGGAGTACAAGCCGAAGAGCCAGCGCGGCAACCTGCCGGGCCTCGGTTCGCTGCATCAGGCGGCGCGCCTTCTGGGCCTGCCGGTGCCGGAAATGCTGGATGATGCGGCCCATCGCCTGCTTGGTCCGAAGGCGCTCGAAGGGCTCGTTTCGGTCTGGCAAATGCCGAACGAATAAGGCCGGAATGCCCACCCTGAGCGTTTGCTGCTTTCAGTGGGGGCAATTCCGGTCTATTCTGATTGAAAGATACGCCGGATTCGTGCTTTGGAGCGGTAGCCGGGCGCGGCAAGCGCATAACGTGAGGCGGGAAACATGATCAAATCCGAACTCGTCCTGAAGATGGCGGAGATGAATCCGCATCTCTACCAGCGCGACATCGAAATTCTGGTCAATGCGATCCTCGATGAGATCACCACGGCGCTCTCGCGGGGCGACCGCGTGGAATTGCGCGGTTTCGGCACCTTCTCCACGAAGGAGCGTGATGCGCGCCTCGGCCGCAACCCGCGTACAGGTGCCAAGGTGGACGTGACCGAAAAGCGCGTGCCCTATTTCAAGGCCGGCAAGGAAATCCGCGAGCGGCTCAACGTGAAGCCCGTGAAGGGCAAGGCCAAGGCAAAGGCCTGACGCCGGAGACCTGACGGGCATGATGCGCTACCTGAAGCTTCTCCTGCTCGCGCCGGTGGCGATTGTGCTCGTGCTGCTGGCCGTCGCCAATCGTCAGGTGGTGACGCTGGTGCTCGATCCCTTCTCGCGCGGGCCCGATGCCGCGAGCATCACCCTGCCGCTGTTCGTGATCGCCTTTGTCGTGCTCTGCATCGGCATCGTGCTGGGCTATGTCGCGGCCTGGATCGCGCAGGGCAAGCATCGTCGCGCGGCCCGCACCTACAAGCGCGAATGCGAAAAGCTCACAGCCGAGCGCACGGAACTCCGCGCGGCCCTGCCGGTGACGGCTCCGGCCCTGCTCAGCCAGAAGTAAACCAGCCCATGCGCGTGATTGATCGCGAGGGCGTGGATGCGGCGCTCGATTTCCCCGCTTTGATCGCGGCGATTGACGATGCCCTGCGCGCCGAGATCACCCTGCCGGTTCGGCATCACCATGTGGTTCCGCGCGCCGATGGCGATGCGACGAACCTCATCATGCCGGCGTGGCACAAGAATGCCGGCGGCTTTCTGGGCGTGAAGATCGTCAATGTCTTCCCCGGCAATGCCGTGCGGGCGCTGCCATCCGTGATGGGCACCTATGTGCTGATGCATGGCGATACCGGCGCGCCGCTCGCGGTGATCGACGGCACTCGCCTCACTTTATGGCGCACCGCTGCGGCCTCGGCTCTGGCCGCGCGCTATCTTGCGAAACCGGATGCGAGCATGCATCTGATGGTGGGCGCGGGCGCGCTGGCTCCGTTCTTCATCCGCGCGCATCGCGCCGTGCGACCGATCACCCGCACCATTATCTGGAACAAGACGCGGGCCAATGCCGAGACACTGGCCGCCGAGCTTTCCGCGCAGGGAATCGCTGTGGAGGTCGCGGAGGATCTCGAAACGGCGGTGCGCGAGGCGGATATCATCTCCACCGCAACCCTTTCCACTGCGCCGCTCGTGCTTGGCGCCTGGCTGAAGCCCGGCGCGCATCTCGATTGCGTCGGCGCCTTTTCCGCCAGCATGCGCGAGACGGATGACAAGGCCGTGCAACGCGCGCGGCTATTCGCCGATGTGCGCGCAAGCGTGCTGAAAGAGGGCGGTGATTTTGTGCAGCCGATCAAGGCCGGGCTGATCCCCGTGACGAAGATCGAGGCGGATCTCTTCGATCTCGCGCGGGGCACCGTCGCCTTCGCGCGCCAGCCCAGCGACATCACCTTCTACAAATCCACCGGCAGTGCGATTTTCGATCTCGCGGCGGCGGCGCTCGTGGCGAAGGGCTCCCAGGGCGCGGTATGAGCCTTCTCGTCAAGATCTGCGGGCTGAAGACCGAAGAGAGCATCGAAACGGCCATTGCAGCGGGGGCCGATCTCATTGGCCTCGTCTTCCATCCGAAAAGCCCGCGTTATGTCATGCCCGAGCGCGCGGCGATGCTCGCCCTGCTGGCGCGCGGTCGTGCGACGATCACAGCGCTCGTGGTTGACCCGACGGATGCCGCGCTTTCCGAACTGCTCTCCACAGTCTCGCCTGATCTCTGGCAGTTCCACGGGCAAGAGCCTTACGAGCGCATCCGCGATGTGCGCGCGGTTTATGGCCTGCCGGTGATGAAGGCGGTGGGCGTAGCCGAAGCCGGCGATTTGCCGAGCGTCGCGGCCTATGCGCGCGTGTCGGACCGCATCCTGCTCGATGCGAAACCGCCGAAGGATGCCGCATACCCGGGCGGGCATGGCAAGGTGTTCGATTGGGCTGTTCTTTCGGCCCTGCCGCCCGATTTGCCTTTCATGCTCTCGGGCGGGCTCATGCCGGAGAATGTCGGCGCGGCGATCCGCACCATCCGGGGCATGGGGTTGAGCCTCGCCGGTATCGATGTCTCCTCTGGCGTCGAGAGCGCGCCCGGCGTAAAGGACCTCGGAAAGATCAGAGCCTTCATCGCTGCCGCCCGCGAGGCGGACGCGGCGTAACGGAGTAACGCAATGACCATTCAGGAACGGCCGAATTCCTTCCGATCCGGCCCGGACGAGAACGGCCGCTTCGGCCTGTTCGGCGGGCGCTTCGTGGCGGAAACGCTGATGCCGCTGATCCTCGACCTGCAAAAGGCCTATGAGGACGCGAAGAACGACCCCGCCTTCGCCGCCGAAATGAAGCACATGCTGACCCATTATGTGGGTCGGCCCTCCCCGCTCTATTTCGCAGAGCGCATGACCGAACATCTCGGCGGCGCAAAGATCTACTTCAAGCGCGACGAGCTGAACCATACCGGCGCGCACAAGGTGAACAACGTTCTGGGACAGATCCTGCTCGCCCGCCGCATGGGCAAGAAGCGCATCATCGCCGAGACGGGCGCGGGCCAGCATGGCGTCGCCACAGCCACGCTCTGCGCGCGCTATGGCCTTGAATGCGTCGTTTACATGGGCGCAGTGGATGTGGAGCGGCAGAAGCCCAACGTCTTCCGCATGAAGATGCTCGGGGCCGAAGTCATCCCCGTGCAATCCGGCTCGAAGACCCTGAAGGACGCGATGAACGACGCGCTCCGCGACTGGGTGACGAATGTCGAGAACACCTTCTACTGCATCGGCACGGCGGCAGGCCCGCACCCCTATCCGATGATGGTGCGCGATTTCCAGTGCGTGATCGGCAACGAGACGCGCCAGCAAATGATGGAAGCCGAGGGCCGCCTGCCGGACAGCCTGATCGCGGCGATCGGCGGCGGTTCCAACGCCATCGGCCTGTTCCATCCGTTCCTGGATGATCCCTCCGTGGACATCTACGGCGTGGAAGCGGCTGGCCACGGGCTTTCGAGCGGCCTGCACGCGGCCTCGCTCACGGGCGGGCGGCCCGGCGTTCTCCATGGCAACCGCACCTATCTGCTGATGGATGATGACGGGCAGATCAAGGACGCGCATTCGATTTCCGCCGGCCTCGATTATCCTGGCATCGGGCCGGAGCATTCCTACCTGCACGACATCAAGCGCGTGCAATATCTCTCGGCCACCGATGACGAGGCGCTCGCGGCATTCCAGCTCTGCTCGAAGCTCGAGGGCATCATCCCGGCGCTGGAGCCGGCGCATGCGCTCGCGAAGGTCATCGAGCTTGCGCCGAAGCTGCCGAAGGACCACCTGATGGTGATGAACCTCTGCGGGCGCGGCGACAAGGACATCTTCACCGTCGCCGAACATCTCGGGGGGATGTAAGTATGAGCCGTATTCCTGCGCGCTTCGCCAGCAACGCCGCCAAGGGCCGCGCCACCTTCGTGACCTTCATCACGGCGGGTGACCCCGACCCCACGACGAGCCTCGCGATCCTGAAAGCCCTGCCCGCAGCGGGTGCCGATGTGATCGAACTCGGCATGCCCTTCTCGGACCCGATGGCCGATGGCCCGGCGATCCAGTGGTCCTCCATGCGCGCGCTGAAGAACGGCATGAGCCTGAAGGGCACGCTGGCCATGGTGCGCGAATTCCGCGCCGGGAACAGCGAAACCCCCATCGTGCTGATGGGCTATTACAACCCGATCTATGTCTATGGCGTCGAGACGTTCCTCGTGGATGCTAAGGAAGCGGGCGTGGATGGCCTGATCGTGGTGGATCTGCCGCCGGAGGAAGATGCCGAGCTCTGCATCCCCGCGATGAAGGCGGGGCTGAACTTCATTCTTTGTGTATTACGTCTCGATCACCGGCATCACCGGCACGGCGACGCCGGATTTCTCGAAGGTTGCGGGCGCTGTCGCGCGCATCAAGCGGCACACGAACCTGCCCGTCGCGGTGGGTTTTGGCGTGAAGGCGCCGGAGCATGCGAGTGCCATCGCGCAAGGGGCCGATGGCGTGGTGGTGGGCTCGGCTCTGGTCGAGGCGATCCGCACCTCGCTCGATGCCGAGGGCAATGCCACGGAAAAGACCGTTTCGGCCGTCACGGATCTGGTCTCGAGCCTGTCGCAGGCCGTGCAGGCCGTGGCGAAGCAGGCGGCGGAATAAGGGACATCCCATGAACTGGATCACCAACCTCGTCCGCCCGAAAATCCGCTCGCTCCTGCGGCGCGAGGGCCCGGAAAACCTGTGGATCAAGTGCCCGGAGAGCGGCCAGCTCGTCTTCCACAAGGAAGTCGAGGACAACCTGATGGTGATTCCCGGCTCCGAGCATCACCTGCGCATGGGCACGAAAGAGCGCCTCGCGCATATGTTCGATGATGGCATCTATGACATCGTGGCCGTTCCGGAGGTGCCTCTCGATCCGCTGAAATTCAAGGACGAGAAGCGCTACACCGACCGCCTGAAGGACGCCAAGTCGAAGACCGCCCTGCAGGATTCCGTGACTGTCGCCACGGGCACGCTCGATCATCTGCCGATGACCATCGCCGTGCAGGATTTCGCCTTCATCGGCGGCACGCTTGGCATGGCTGCGGGCGAGGCGATCGTGAAGGCGAGCGATGTCGCGCTGGAGCGCGGCAGCCCATTGGTGCTCTTCGCGGCCTCGGGCGGCGCGCGCATGCAGGAAGGCATCCTCTCGCTGATGCAGTTGCCGCGAACCACCGTGGCCGTGCAGCGCCTGCGCAAGGCGGGCCTTCCCTATATCGTGGTGCTGACGAACCCCACGACCGGCGGCGTGACCGCCTCCTACGCCATGCTCGGCGATGTGCAGATCGCGGAGCCCGGCGCGCTGATCGGCTTTGCCGGCCCGCGCGTCATCGAGCAGACCGTGCGCGAGAAGCTCCCCGAGGGCTTCCAGCGCTCGGAATATCTGCGCGACCACGGCATGGTGGATATGGTTCTCCATCGCAAGGAGATCCGCCCGACTGTATCGCGTCTCTGCCGCCTGCTGATGAAGCGTGAAGCGGCGTAACTCCAGGGGCTTTTTTCGTTTGTCGCATTTTCTTCACGCGAACCGAGGACCACTTCGCTTGAAAATGCTTCCGACCCGGTTTTCGAGGGCCTGATGCGCACATCGGAAGCCTATATGGAACGCTTTCTCAGCCTGCATCCGAAGCTGATCGATCTCAGCCTCGGGCGGACGGAAGCGTTGCTCGCGAAACTTGGCAACCCGGAGGCGCGTCTGCCCCCGGTGTTCCATGTCGCAGGCACCAACGGCAAGGGCTCCACCATCGCCTTCCTGCGCGCCATGCTGGAGGCAGCCGGCAAACGCGTGCATGTCTACACTTCGCCGCATCTCGTCCGCTTTCATGAGCGCATCCGCCTCGCCGGCGCGCTGGTGAGCGAGGCAGAACTGGTGGGTGCATTCGAGCGCGTGGAAGCCACCAATGCCGGTGCACCGATCACCTTCTTCGAGATCACCACGGCGGTGGCTTTCGATCTTTTCGCGCGCGTGCCAGCTGATGCCGTGCTGCTGGAAGTGGGCCTTGGCGGGCGGTTCGATTCCACCAATATCATCGCCAGGCCGGCAGTGAGCGTCATCACACCTATTTCCATGGATCACCGCGAATTCCTCGGCGATACCGTAGAGAAGATCGCCTTCGAGAAGGCAGGCATCATCAAGCGCGGCAGCCCGCTCGTCATCGCGCAGCAGGATGAGCGCGCGGTTCAAGTCTGCCTCGATGTGGCCGCGAAGCTGCGGGTCGAGGCGCTGGTCGGCGGGCAGGATTTCCAGGCCTTCGAGGAGAATGGCCGGCTCGTTTATCAGGATCAGGATGCGCTGCTCGATCTGCCGCTGCCGCGCCTTCTCGGACGCCATCAGCATGGCAATGCCGCGACTGCGATTGCTGCCCTGCGGCGCGTTTTCGGCGAGAGCATTCCCGTTCCGGCCATCGAGACCGGGCTCCAGGCCGTGGAATGGCCGGCGCGCTTCCAGCGGCTCACCGGCGCGCTCACGAAGCTCGCGCCGGCGGGCAGCGAGATCTGGCTCGATGGCGCGCACAATGCCGATGGCGCGAGCGTACTGGCGGAAACGCTGGTCTCGCTGGAGGAAAAAAGCCCGCGCCCGCTGATCCTCATCATGGCGACCATGGCGCGGAAGGACCCGAAGGAATTGCTGCAGCCATTCGTGGGGCTGGTGCAGGAATTCTACGCCGCGCGCTTCGATCTGGATGGCGCGCGCCCGGCGGCGGAACTCATGGCGGAAGCGCGTGCGCAAAGCCTGCCCGCAGCATCAGCCGGCACGGTGGAGGAAACCCTGCGGTTTCTCGCGGCGCGGGACTGGCCGACGCCGCCGCGTATCGTGATCGGCGGTTCGCTCTATCTCGCGGGCGAGGTTCTCGCGGCGGATGGCAGCTTGCCCAAATGAAAAGGCCCGGGTTGCGCCCGGGCCCTGAAAAATTCTGGCGATGCGGAATCAGGCCGAAGCCTGGATCCACTTCACGAGATCGCCCTTGGAGCCGGCGCCAACCTTGGTGGCCGCGAGCTTGCCGCCCTTGAACAGCATCAGCGTCGGGATCGAGCGGATGCCATACTGCGCGGCGATATCCTGGTTCTCGTCCACATTGACCTTCGCGATCTTCACCTTGCCGGCCATCTCCACGGCGATTTCCTCCAGCGCCGGGGCGATCATGCGGCAGGGGCCGCACCACGGCGCCCAGAAATCGACGACGACCGGCTCGGCCGAGTTGAGAACATCCGTCGCGAAGCTCTTGTCGGTGACGGCGTGGGTGTTCGTGCCCATGATCTGGTTCCTGACTGGATTGAAACAATTGACCCCGAACCTAGTGACCGAGAGCGCCGGAATCAAGGCAAGCCGGGGCCGGCTCACAGTCTGGTGAAGGCAGCGTCAAGCTCGGCCTCGGCCAGGGTCTCGATCCGCTGATGCGCGAACCATCCGAGATGGCAATCGACGCGGGACGCGCCGAAAAGCTGCTTCAGCAGCGCGCGATAGAGCGCCATCTGCGCGAGAATGCGGGAATCCGGCCCTGTCGTAGGACGATAACCGGTCTTGAAATCGATGATCTCGATCCGATCCTCGCGCCAGCGCAATCGATCCATGCGTGCAGGCACGAAATGCTTTTCGCCCGAAGGCGCGGTCACCCAGCCCGCCAGCGCCACCTCGGCGCGCCAATCCGGCGTGAGGAAGGGTGCAAACTCCGGATGCGAGAAGAGCGCGATCACCGGCTCGACCAGCCTGGCCTGGCGGCTTTCGGCATCCTCGCCGAATTCCTGCCGCAAGAGATCAAGCGCCAGCCTCGGCCGCTCATCATTCGGAAAGCGCGGCAGGAACTGGAAGAGGCGGTGGATGAAGATGCCCTCGCGCCGCGCCTCCGCGCGACGGGCCGGCGGCGTGCCCTGCCCTTCGGGCTCCGGCGAAGCGCCGTGGCTGGGAATGAGCAGGCCCTGCCGGCGTTCGGCCGGCAGAGGGTTCAGCACCCAATCCGGCGCAGTCATGGACTTTGCGGGTGGATCCTGCTTTTCGGGCGATGGCTTCTGGCTGCGCGGCTGGGGCGGCCAGCGGAGAATTTTTTCTGGATCATCCCGCCCCGGGATGTGCTGGACGACCTGGCTCTCCGAAAGGCCACTCGCCACCAAGGCATGCCACGGCCATTCGGGGGCCGCCTTCTTTTCCGGGGGCACATCCACAGGGCGCGGCTTCGCCTTGCCAGTGAGATGGCCAACGACATAGAGCCGCTCGCGCGCACGGGTGAGGCCGACATAGAGCAGGCGGCGATATTCCTCCATCTGCTTCGCCTTGCGCATCTCCCGCTGCTGAACAAGGGGAGCGGCCTCGTCATCCTTCCGAACCGCCCAGAGGAAGAGTGGGCCGGCGGGATTCTCCGTGATAGCCGCGATATTCGGCTCCTGCCCGTCACCGGGAAGACTACCGCATTCCGTGAGGAACACGATGGGCGCTTCGAGTCCCTTCGCGCCATGCACGGTCATGATGCGCACCTTGTCGCCGCCGGCTTCCGGATCGCGCTTGATCTCGTGGGCGCGGGCGGCCTGCGCGGCGAGGAAGAGCGCGAGCGAGGCGGGATGACGCTCCTCGAAAGCCAGCGCATCGGTGAGGAAAGCGTCCAGCGCATCGGCGGCATCGGCTCCGAGCCGCTGCAACAGCGCGCGCCGACCGGAAAGGCCCGGCGCAGCCGGGCATTCCGCGATGAGCAATCGCGCGAAGAAATCATGTGGGCTCGCGGTCAAGGCCAAAGCCTCGCAGCGCGCAAGCGCGGCATCGATGCCCGTGAAGGCCGGGTCTTCCGCCGCCCAACGCGCGATTTCCGCGCGAAGGCTACCCTCCCGCCCCCGGCACAGGGGTTCGAGCGCGGCGTCATCAAGCCCGAAATGCGGGGTCTTCAGCGCGGTCGCGAGCGTGAGATCATCGAGCGGCAACAGCGCAGCCTGCGCTATGGCGAGCAGATCGCGCACGGCGATCTCGCTTCCGATATCGATGCGATCCGAACCGGCCACCGGCACGCCCGCGAGCGACAAGGCCCGCATGATATGCGCGAAAAACGCGCCGCGCGTGCGCACGAGAATAAGGATATCGCCCGGCCGCACGGGCTTGCCGGTGATGAGGCTCGTCTCGCCCGTTTCCAGCCAGCCGGCAATGGTGCGGGCGATGCGCTCGGCAAGGCGCTTCTCGGATGAGGTGGTATCGCCGTCGAGTTTCGCTTCCAGCGGCCAGCATTCCACGAGGCCGGGCCGCAGCGGGAAGGCGGCATTATGCGTTTCGGCCACACCCGTGCTGGTAAGGCCCAGCCGGCGAAGCGGATCACTGAACACCGCATCCACCGCCGATAGCACCTCATCCGCCGAGCGGAAGGACACATTGAGGCGCACCGGGTTCCGCACGAGATTGTCGGACGCGCGCATCCGCGCCGCGAAATCGAGGCGCTTCTGCTCGAAAACCTCCGGCGCGGCCCCCTGGAAAGAGAAAATCGACTGCTTCTGGTCGCCCACCACGAACAGGCTGCGGGGGCGGTTCACCTGCCCCTGGCCGGAGAAGAAATCATCGGCCAGTTCGCTCACGATTTCCCACATCGCGGCAGAAGTATCCTGCGCCTCATCCACGAGAATATGCTCTATGGCGGCATCGAGCTTCAGCTTCACCCAATCCGCCTGACCGGAGGTGAGCATCGCGCGCAACCGATCGATGAGGTCATCGAAATCAAGCGCGCGGCTTTCGGCCTTCAGCGCCTCATAGGCCGCGAGCATGGCGCGGCTGAAATCACCGAGGGCGCGGGATTGGCGGGCCGTGCGCAGCGCGCGCCTCCGGGTGATGAAGGTGCCCGCCGCCTGTTTCCAGTCGTCGATGAAGGAATCGAGGCCGGGAACAAGATCAACCACAGCCTTTGGCACCGGGTTCTTGCGGTCCTCGCGATCCTTCGTGAGCACGAAATCCAGCGCGTGGTCGAGGCGTGCAGCGTCGCGCGACAACGCGAATTTTTCGAGCCGCTGGGCCCCCTCGATGGCCCGTGTTCCCGCTCCCTTGGCCGCACGGATCGCCGCGGCCATGGCCTGCGCTTCCTGCGAAGGTGGCAGCGCCTCGAAAAGCCGCTCCTCCAGCGTGCTCTCCGTGAGATCGGGTTGGATTTGCAGCAGGGCTTCCACCGCCGCATCCATGGCCTCGGGAGACGCGAGCGCACCCAGCTTCGAAAGCTTGCGCCAGGCGATCATGCCGGCTTCCACCGCGCGAGCAAAGGTCTGGGGTGTGAGAACCTCCGTGAGGGTCGCGAAACTGCCGGCAAGGCGAGAGCGTGGCTTGCGCGTTGCCTCCAGCACCACGCGGCGGCGCGCTTCCTCGCAGAGGCTCGCATGCTCGGCATCATCCAGCACGGTGAAATTCACCGGGACGCCAGCTTCCACGGGCAGGAGATGCAGCAGCCGCTCCGAGAAGGCGTGGATGGTCTGGATCTTGAGGCCGCCCGGCGTCTCCACCGCTTCTGCGAAGAGTTGCCGCGCGCGACGAAAAGCGGAGGCATGCGCCGCCGCCGTGGCATCCGGCCCCAGCAGCTTGCCGATGGCGTTTGCGAGCGCCTCATCGCTGGTGGAAACCCAGCCGGAGAGCGTTTCGAAGATGCGCCCCTGCATTTCCGCCGCCGCCGCCTTGGTGAAGGTGAGGCAGAGGATGTGATCCGGCGACACGCCTTCCAGCAGCAGGCGCAGCACGCGGTCGCGCAGCAGCGAGGTCTTGCCCGCGCCGGCATTAGCGGCCACCCAGGCGCTTTCCTTCGGCTGGATGGCGCGCTGGCGACGCGCCTCAAGTTCGGCGGAGATCTGGGCCTGTTCGCTCATGGCTCGTCCCCGGACTCATCTGCCGCCGCGATGATCGACCATTCGGCCACGCGGGCGAAATGATCGTATTCACCCTCTTCGCCGCGCCCTCGTTTGGCGCGCAAGGTTGCGTCATAGGACTCATCCCCATTCGCGAGGGCATCGAGCTTTTCCACGAGTGCAGGGAGAATTTTCTCAGCCAGCGGGCCGAAGTCCGCCGCTGTCTTCTCGACATGGATTGGTACCACCGGCTGACGCCCGCCAATCGGCAGGTAGGCGATGCTCTCAATGCTCAGAAGGGGTGGTACGGCGGCGAAAGCGCCGAGCTGCGCAAGCCGGGCCGTGAGCGTGAGCTGGGGGGATTTTCCCTCGTCAATGGCAGACCAGCCCGGCGGCGTGCCGGTCTTGTAATCCACGATGCGCGCCGCGCCATTCGCACCAATCTCGATGCGATCCGCCTTGCCCGTGAGCATGACCCGGCGGTCGAAGGACAGATCGAGAGGATACCGGGCCCGCGCCTCGGCGATCACCTCGGTGCCGGGCAAGCGCGCCGCGGCATCATAGGCGAGGAAGCCGGGCAGCATGGCATCGAAGGCGCGCTGCCAGAAAAGCTGTAATTCCGGCTCGGAATCGAGCGCGCGGAGTTCCTCGATGGCGAGATCACGCAGACGCGTGCCGGCTGCCGCCTGATCCGCAGGTGGCCCTTCCTTCGTGTAGCGCTCCAGCACGCGATGCAGGATCGTGCCGCGATCGCGCGGATCCGGCGGCGGATCGATGGGGTCGAGCGGTTCAAGCCGCAGGATGCGCCGGGCATAGAGAGCGTAAGGCTCGGCCATCAGCGTCTCGGGCCGGGATCCTCCAGCATCCGCAGGGCCGCAAGGCAGGCTTCGCCGCGCGCCACGGCCGTGTTCTTCCAGCGCTCCGGCCCAACAAAGGCCGCGAGGCGCAGCAGGAATCGCGAAGGCAGACCCGGCGATGTGCCCACCCTCCGGGCGCGCGTCAGCACGAGATCGGTCGTGCCGCCGAGCATCGCGACATCATGCGCGGCCTGACCGATGCGCCGTTCGCCCGGCTGGATGCCGAGCCCGATGCGCATCGCACGATTGAGGAACGGATCGCCCGCCACCGCCGGCGGGACAGAGCCCTCATTGAGGCCACCGATGATCACACGGTCGGCATGCACGAGACGCGCTTCGAGAAACCCGAGAATGCGGGCGCGCGCGCCCATGGCTGGCGGCGTCTTGAGCGGGGTGGCTGCAAGGCGTTGTTCGATCAGGGCCGGCAATTCGTGCGGATGGAGCGGGATATCGCCGCCGAAGCGCTCAAGCGTTTCCAGCGCCTCCTCCACAGCCTCCGCGCCGGAAAAACCGCCGCGAAAGACCGTGGAGACAGTATCGATAATCGTGCCGAGCGCATCCACGAGATCAGCCATGGGCCTTGTCGCGGCATCGGTCCGGAATGGCGCGAAGGCGTGATCGAGCGCGGCCGCCAGATCCGCCAGCGGCGCAATGTCCGCGCGCTCCACCTTGGTGCCCCAGGGCCAGACGGGCGATGGGCCGTCCATGACCTTTCGCACGCGTGTTGCCCAGGACAGACCCGGATCGAACCGGTGCGCGCGGGCCACGAGAATTTCCAGCTTCTGCGTGAGGTCGCGCAGCATGTCGGCTTCGAAGCCAAAGCGACTGGCGGGATGGCGCAGCAGCGCCAGAAGCTCGGCGGATCGTCCGCTCGCGGCAGCCGCCAGAAACAGCCGCAGGAAGAGCCCGGCCTCGCTGCCACCCAGTTGCGCGCCATCGGAAACATCCGGAGTGATGCCGAAGGTTTCGAGTTCGAGCGCCACCCGACGTCCCAGGGCGCGGTCGGCCGTGACCAGCACGGCTTCGGAACCGGGCTTTTCCAAAGTCTGCCGCATGAGGATCGCGATCAGGCGCGCTTCCTCGCGCTCATCCCGCGCCTCCGCGAGGGTGACGCCCTCCAGCGCCGCATCCAGCGGGACATGCTCGCGGGTCCGGATCCAGTCGCCGGAGGTTTCCGCCGGGCGCAGGGCTTCCGAGAACAGCGCGTTCCGCGCGGCCAGAGCGGGCGATTCCGTGCCGAGCGGCAAAACATCGCCGCGTGCGATGCCGAGCGTGGCCAGCGTGCGCTTCAGCACGACCTGAGGATGCGCGAACCGCGTGGGAAGCGGCGCGTTCTCCGCCCCCACGCGCGCCCATGCCTCGTCATCGAGCCGCTGGTCGAGCCCAGGAAGGATCACCGCGCCGCGCTCCAGCCGGCTCACCACGCGCATGAGTTCGGCCGTGGCCTGCACCGACCCGGTGGAACCGGCCACCAGCACCGGTCGCGCCTGCTCGACGCGCGCGAGGCGCTGCGCTTCCTGGCGGATGCGGCGCAGACGGGCGGCCATGTCATCTTCCACCGCAAGCCGGCTGCAGAGATCGGGCCAGGCGCGCGCGGCGACCGCGAGAAAATCGCGCGTCATCGACCAGTAATCATCAAAGCGCGAGGGGTCGTAATCCTGCGGCTCAATGGTGGCGAGGCGGGCGAGATCCTGCCCCTCGATCGCCATTTCATCGATGAGACGGCCCAGAGCCTCGGCGAGATCCAGCGTTTCCGCGAGCGAGGCAGGCGGCGGGGTCTCGCCGGCCGCGCGGCGGCGATCCGCGATGCGCGCCTGCCAATCCAGCACTGCCGGGCGCAGGCGAAAGGCGCGTTCCAGCGCGCCGATGCGGCGCTTTTCGCCCGCGATGAATCCCTCATCGTCCGTTTCCGCCAGAAGCTGTTCCAGCGCGTCACCGGGCTCGGCCAACGGGCGGATTTCCGGCAAAACCACCGAGTAACGCCCCGCCGCTTCCACGAAGGCCTGCTGGAAGGCCGCGCCCGCGCGGCGCGTCGGCACATAAAGCACGAGATCGGCGAGCCAGAACGGATCGTCCTTCGCGCCGAGCGGAAAGAGATGTCCGGAAAGCAGGGCCTCCACCGTCACGCGGGCAAAATCGAGGCCTGGCGACAGCGTGAAGACGTTAGGACGGGTGCGCGCCATGCCGCGCGCCCCTCAGAACACGCGCAGGCGCAAGGCGGCTTCCGCCTCGGCCAGAGCTTCCGGCGTGCCCACATGCATGAAGAGCCCATCGAGCCGCAAACCATGCAGCCGCCCCGCCTCCTGCGCCTCATCGAACAGGCGGTTGAGCGAGAAGACCTCCGGGCGGTTCGCGAAGAGTTCCGGCTTCAGGATCGCCACGCCGCAATAGGCGAAGGGCACCACCTCGTGGCGCCCCGCGCGCTCCAGCCGCCCATCCTGAAGCATGCGGAAATCCCCGCGATTGCCCCAGCCGATGGTGGTGACGGTGGGCGCGACCATCAGCAGGATATCCATCCGGTCGGGATCGAAATGCACCATCATGCGCTTGAGGTTGGGCTGCGGGCCATTGAGCCAGATCGTATCGGCATTGAGGCAGAAGAACGGCCCCTTGCCGAGCATGGGCAAGGCCTTCTTCACGCCGCCGCCGGAATCGAGCAGGGTAGCGCGCTCGTCGGAGATCCGGATCTTCGGTTTTGCGCGGCGGGCGCAATGCGCTTCGAGCTGATCAGCAAGATAATGCACGTTAACCACGACATGCTCGATTCCCGCCTCGACGAGCTGGTCGAGATTATGGTCAAGCAGGGTCTTGCCGCCGGCCATCACCAGCGGCTTAGGGCGGTCATCCGTCAGTGGGCGCATCCGCGTGCCGAGGCCCGCCGCCAGCAGCATCGCGTGGGTGATCCGCGTCGTTTCGCTCATCCGTCGCCTCTGGAGGGGGTGCGAATCCCGGGAGATTCGCTTCGTACCATCCCCTCAGCTTTGCCAAGGCCGGATGCGCAAGGCAACGCTTGAGATAGCCCTCCACGCGCGGCAGATGCTTCAGGTAAGCGGGCTTCCCATCGCGGCGATCAAGCCGGATGAAGATGCCGAGGATTTTCGTGGCGCGCTGCGCACCCAGCAGCGCATACGCCGCCGTGAAGGCACTCGCGTCGAAAGCAGGATCGGCCATGCGCCGGGCGCGCACATAGGCCGCGAGCAATTGCAATTCGAGCGCTTCCGGCACGGTGACGCGCGCATCCTGCGCCAGCGACACTACGTCATAGGCGGGGTGACCCAGCACGCAATCCTGATAATCGATCAGTCCTACTTTCTGCAGGCCCGCGCGCTCGGGCAGCCAGATCAGGTTCGGCGAGTGGTAATCGCGCAGGGTCCAGGTCTTGGGACCGGAGACGACCGGCTCAAGCGCGGAAACCCAGTGATCCACGAACGAGAGCCGCACGCTGGCATTGGGCGAACGCTTCGCGGCGTAAGGATAATACCAGTCGAGCAGCAATTCCGCCTCGATGGTCAGCGCTTCGAGATCATAGCGGTGAAGCTTGTGCTCCTGCCCCGGCACGATGGGCAGGTTCGCCGGCAAATCGCGCGCGTGAAGGGCGGCCAGCACCTCGACCGCGGCGCGATAGCGCTCGGGGATGGGGCCGTTGGCGTCGATCACGCCTTCGGGGCCGAGATCCTCGATGACAAGCAACCCGGCGTCGAGATCGGCGCCATAGATCGCCGGTGCGGAGAAACCCTCGCGGCGCAGGCCCTCACCCACGGCCACGAAAGCGTGCACGCTTTCCGCCAGATGCACGAGCGTGGAATAGGGCTTGCCCAAGCGGATCGGCGGGCCATCCGGGCGGCGCGGGGCGATCATCAGGATGCCCTTGCGGCCCGTGGCCTCGTCGGTCAGCCGCTCATAGGCGCGCACGGAGGCGTCACCCAGCATGTAGTCGCGGCGCGCCTCGCCAAAACCGGAACGGTCGAGCACATCCTGGATCTGCCGCGCACGGGCGAGCCGGGCCGCGAAGCTGCCATGGCCGGTGAGCGTGAGCCGACGGCCCGCACCGGTGGGGCCAGTCGTCGCGAGATGCACCTCCAGGCGATCCGCCGCAAGGATTTCGCCTGCGCGCTCCGCCCATTCCACAAGGACCAAAGCGTTCTCCGCCGCATCTTCCCAGCCGAGTTCGGCGAGTTCGGCCGGGTCGCCGATGCGATAGAGATCGGCATGGACGATGTTAAAGCGCGGCCCTTCATAGCTCTGCAGCAGGGTGTAGGTGGGGCTTGGCACCTCGGCCTGCGCGTCGTTCAGCAGGGTGCGGATGAGCGCGCGGGCGAAGGTGGTTTTCCCCGCGCCGAGATCGCCGCCCAGCGTCACGAGGTCGCCCGCGCGCAGCTCGCCTGCAAGGCGCGTGGCGGCGAAGACGGTTGCCGCCTCATCCGGCAGATCCATCACCCATTGCGCCGGAACGTTCATGCGGAAAGCCGCCCGCTTTGCGCTGCAACAGGGCCGAGATCCGGCAGGATGACCGTGGTGACCTGCCCGCCCCTGGGATCGTCGCCAAAGGTGATCGAGCCGTGGTGGAGCTGCACCAGCGCGCGCGCCATGGAGAAACGCAGGGCGTTCTGGCGATCGATGCCCGGCTGCCCCGCCATGTCGCCGAGGCCCGGCACGCGGCCCGAATCGGAAACCTCGATCAGGGTCTTCTCGCCCTCGCGGCGCACGGCGAGGCGGACCGTATCGCCGGTCGCGGAATAGGAGACCGCGTTGGCGATGAGGTTGAACAGGATATGCGTCATGCGCTTGGGGTCCGCGATGATCGCCGGCATGCCATTCGCGATGTTCAGCGCCACCCGCACCTTGGCCTCACCGAGGCGATCCTTCAGGCCTTCCATCGCGTCCTGAATGGCACGCGCCATATCGACGGGCTCAAGCGCGAGTTCGATTGAGCGCTCTTCCACGCTCGCAAGGTCGAGGATGTCGTCGGTCAGGGCCAACACTGCATCGGCAGCCTGCGCGAGGGTTTGCGCATAGCCCTGCTGGCGATCGCTGAGCGGCCCGAATACGCCCCCTGCCAAAGCCTGCGCATTGCCCACGACCACCTGCAGTGGCGAGCGCAATTCGAACGAGACCGAGCGGATAAACTGCGTGCGCAGGCGCGCAGCATCTTCCAGCGCCTGGTTGTGCTCGCGCAGGCGCTTCTCGGCTTCAACCGTATCGGTGATGTCACTGGCTGCTACGAGCGTGGCCCGGTCCGGCAGCGGGGTGATGGTCACGATCAGCGTGCGCCCATCGGCGGTCACCACCTCGGCGTGCTGCTCGGAGCGAGCATCCGCGAGGCTGCAGACCTGCGTAGCGATTTCGTGCCACAGGCGCGCAAGACCGGCCTCGCTGCCACGCGCGACTTCCTCGATATGCGGGTTGCCCTGCAACGCCTCGGGCGGCATGCGCCAAAGCCGCGCAAAGGCGGGGTTCGAGAGTTGCAGGCAGCCATCCGAGCCGAACACCGCGACGCCTTCGGAGAGCGCCATCAGCGTTTCCCACTGGGCATCCTTCAGGCGATCATAGGAGGCGGCGAGCGTGAACCGCTCGGTCTCGTCCTCGAAGAGATAGGTCACGCCGCCTTGCGGGTTAGGCGAGATGACGACGCGCAAGGCCCGGCCATTCGGCAGGGTCCAGGCATGGGTGACGCTCTCGGCACTGGTGAATTGCGCGAGTAATTCCGTTTTCCAGGCCTTGTAATCGGTCGCTTCGGGCAGGCGGCCATTGAGGCGCAGGCGATCGAGAATCTCGCCATTGGTCGGCAGGGTCGCGAGCCAGGCGGCATCAAGCGCGAAGAGATCGCGGAAGGCCTTGTTGGAATAGGTAAGCTGCTGACGCGGATCGAACATCACCACGGCGGTGGGGAGTTCATCCAGCGTGCGCACATGCGCATCCATCTGGCGGGTCAGCGCCTCGCGAGCGAGTTCGAGATCCGTGATGTCGAGCGCGAAGCCGCCGCCGCCCTGCTCGCCGCGCACTTCCACGATATCGAGCCGGCGACGCTCGCCGGCGACCACACCGGTGATGGCGCCACGGAACTGGCCGCGCCGCTCGGTCTCCTCGCGGATCATCGCGCGGTTACCGCTGTCGAGGAGTTCGATCTGGCGATCGAGGGCTTCTTTGCCGGTGCGTGCATCCACAGCACGCGCATAGGCCGCGTTCACCCAAAGCAGGCGGCCAGCGGAATCGCGCAACCACGCCGGCTGCGGAATGGCATCGAGCATGCCCCGCATCTGCGAGAACATGCTGTCGATGGCGCGGTATTCATCCTGAAGCTTTGCGATCTGCAGGCCTTCGCCCCGCATGAGGCGGATGGTGATGACGGC
>JALOTF010000070.1 GCA_025458025.1 Beijerinckiaceae bacterium
GGGACCGAATGATCGCGTGCCCACGGACAAGGTGTCGGTCACGGTCGCGCTGGCCGACAAGCTCGATACGCTCGTGGGCTTCTGGGCCATCGACGAGAAGCCCACCGGGAGCAAGGACCCCTATGCGCTGCGCCGCGCGGCCTTGGGGGTGATTAGGCTCGTGGTGGAGAATGGGCTGCGTATGAGCCTAAGCGAAACGCTAAAGCTTCAAGGAATTGTCGTCGGTGGTCAGAGACATAAATCTGCTGCCGAGGCTGGTGCCTCGAAGATGCAGGAAGCGATTGGGATATACCCCCCGTCTCTCTTATCGACGACTGCTGCGGACGAAAGCGTTCAGAAACTTCAGAAATTCAGTCCAGTAAAGTTTTCTGATTTAGAGCTTTCAAATCACGCGCGGGCCGACCTCCTCTCCTTCTTCCATGATCGCCTGAAGGTCATGCTCCGCGATTCCGGCGCCCGGCATGATCTCGTGGATGCCGTGCTTGCCAATGGCGAAGCGAATGACGACCTCCTGCTCGTCGTGCGCCGCGTCGAAGCACTCGGCAAATTTCTCGACACAGAGGATGGCAAGTCGCTGCTGGCGGGGGCCAAGCGCGCAACGAACATCCTGCGCGCGGAGGAAAAGAAGGACGGCGAAGGCGCGTTCGAAGCCGCAGCAGACCCCGCTCTGCTGACGGAAGAGAGCGAAAAGGCTTTGCACGCCGCGCTGTCCCGCGCGGGAGAAGCCGCGATGGTCGCGCTCGAAAAGCCGGATTACGAAGCCGCGATGCGCGCCATGGCCTCGCTTCGTGGCCCCGTCGATGCCTTCTTCGATGCGGTGATGGTCAATGCGGATGACCCCGCGATCCGCAAGAACCGCCTCGCTTTGCTCGCCACGCTTCGTCGCGTGACGCGGCAGGTCGCGGATTTCTCGAA
Source organism: Beijerinckiaceae bacterium (assembly GCA_025458025.1). GTDB lineage: Bacteria > Pseudomonadota > Alphaproteobacteria > Rhizobiales > Beijerinckiaceae > Rhabdaerophilum. The sequence goes on from JALOTF010000070.1 coordinate 916, forward strand.
GATCGCGGGGTAAGGCTGGATCCCCGTCCGATGCTCATGCATCGCCGGGGATGACATGCTCACCCTGTCACTCCCGACGCCGGAGGCGGGCGGGAATCCATACCCCAACAAAATGAGGATGGCCGGAACAAGTCCGGCCATGACGAATAAGCCAGGCCGTAACCCGTCGCTGCATCATCCCCAACGCATTCCGCCTGCTGATCAATCCATCACGCCAATGCGCTTTTGGAATGCGTGAAAGCAGGCTAGCGTCCGGCATCGCAGCGCAAACCATGCGCCTGCGCCAGAGGGCACCTGCATGACGACGATTGCCACCCGCGCCGTGCCGGCCGGCCTCATCATCCTCTGCGGATGCCTGATCGCGAGCCTCGGCTTCGGCCCGCGCTCGGCCATGGGCTTCTTCCAGCAGCCGATCATCACGGCGAATGGCTGGGGGCGCGATGTCTTCGCGCTGGCTTTGGCGATCCAGAACCTCGTCTGGGGCATGGGCCAGCCCTTCATGGGCGCGATTGCCGATCGCTACGGCACGCTGAAGGTGCTCTGGGGCGGCCTTGCGCTCTATGCCGCCGGCCTCGCGCTGATGACGATTTCGACCACGCCCTCCGCGCTCACGCTCACAGCGGGCGTGCTGATCGGATTCGGTCTCGCGGGTTCGAGCTTCAATCTCGTGCTCGCGGCTTTTGGCAAGCTGCTGCCGCCCGAAAAGCGCAGCATGGCCTTCGGTTTCGGCACGGCTGCCGGCTCCTTCGGGCAGTTCCTGTTCTCGCCGCTCTCCGTGGTGCTGATCCGCGATTATGGCTGGTCGAATGCGCTGCTGGTTTTCGCGGGCATCACGCTCATCGCCATGCCGCTGGCCCTGGCGCTCGCCACGCCGCCGCAGGCGAAGCCCACGAACATCAGCGATGCCACGCAGAACCAGACCGTGAAGCAAGCTCTGACGGAGGCTTTCCACCATCGCTCCTATGTGCTGCTGGTGCTCGGCTTCTTCACCTGCGGCTTCCAGCTCGCCTTCATCACCGTGCATTTGCCGAGCTATTTCAAAGATGTGGGACTGCCGCCGGAAGTCGGGGGGCTCACGCTCGCGTTGGTCGGGCTGTTCAACATCGTCGGCTCGCTCTCGGCGGGCTGGCTCGGCAACCGCATGCCCAAGCGGTGGATTCTCGCCTTCATTTATTTCGCGCGCTCGGTGGTCACGTTGGGCTTGCTCGCCTCCATCCCCTTCGCGCAGGTCGCGGTGAGCGTGTTCGGCGTTCCGACAACGATTGGCGTGATCGCGGCGCTGACTTTCGGCGCGCTGACGGGGCTGCTGTGGCTCTCGACCGTGCCGCCGACGGCCGCGCTGGTCTCGATCATGTTCGGGCCGCGCTACATGGCGATGCTCTATGGCTTCGCCTTCTTCTCGCACCAGGTCGGTGGGTTCCTGGGTGTCATTCTCGGTGGCGTGCTGTTCGAGCGCACCGGCAGCTATGATGTGGTGTGGTGGCTGTCGATCGCGCTGGGCGTGGCCTCCGCGCTGATCAACCTGCCGATCCGCGAGAAGCCCGCGCCGCGCCTTGCCATGGCCGGCGCGGTGTAAGGGTCAGCTTTCCTCGCCTTCCAGCAGCTTGCGCTGGCGGGCGAGTTCATGGCCGAAAAAGTCAAGAAACGCGCGGACGCGGGCGGCCTTCTTGAGGTCCGGATGCGTGAGCAGCCACAGGCCGGAATCCGCCTTCGGCGTCAGCGCCACGCGCATGAGGGATGGGTCCTTCGCGCCCATGAAGCAGGGCAGGATGCCAGCGCCGATGCCCGCGCGCAGACCCGCGAGGATGGCCGAAACCGCGCTCACCTTTGCCACGACATTCGCGGCGGGAACATTGTCCTCCAGCCATTTCGTCGGGCTCATCGTGTGAATCGGATAGCTCATGCCTACCCAAGGGATGCCTGGGGCAAGGAAAGATGAGCCCTCGCGCGGATCGAGCTTGTGGCGCGCGACAAACTCGTGCGAGGCGTAGGCGCTCCACGCGATGGTGCCGACCCGGCGGCCGACCAGCGTTTCCGGCGGATCGGCCGCCGCGCGGATCGCCACATCGGCATCGCGGCGCGAGAGGTTCAGCGGGCGATTGTCGATGATGAAATCGAGCAGGATTTCCGGAAACTTCGCGTGAAACTCCGCAAAAGCGGGCGCGATGAGGTCCGAGAACATCGTGTCAGCGGTGGTCACGCGCAACTCGCCGGAGGGGCGCACATCCTGCCCCGCGATGCGCCGCTCGAACTCGATGATCGATTCCGACATGCGGGTTGCGAGCGCCACCATCTCCTCGCCGGCGGAGGTCAACAGATAGCCCGTGCGCGCACGCTCGAAAATGCGCACGCCAAGCTGATCTTCCAGCGTGTTGAGCCGACGGAAGACTGTGGAGTTGTTGACTGAGAGAGCCTCGGCGGCACCACCGAGGGAGCGGGCATCGGCAATCGCCTTCACAAGGCGAAAGTCGTCCCAGGCGAGGGGTTGGGGCATTGCGCTACCGCATTATTGTTCCTTCTGGAACTATACCAAGAATTGTAGGCTGTGACAGTAGCGGCCTGATGTTCACATATTCAACTTTGGTCATATAAAACTGGTTAACGTGGCGCTGCGGCCCGTTGCAATCGGTCAAAAATTGCTTCGCCAAGCCCTGTTTTGGAAAATTTAACCACACCAATCGCCAAAGGAGAAAGTCCATCCAGTCGCCTCAGCATGGCATAGAGGTTTGCTGCTGCCTCCACTGGGTCTCCCCTGTCAGACAGGTTGAGCGTTCGTGCCGGATCTGCGCCGGACGGCAAACCCGGCCCGAAGGCAAGACAGGCCTCTCCCGGAGCGATTTCCTCAGCGTCAAGGCGAACAGGCGCGCGGGTCGCGTAATGTGAGGAAAGGCGCCCCGGAGCCAGCGGATTGTTCTCGCTTGAGGTTTCGGGATTCTCGATCTCGCGGCCGATTACGGCTTGCGCCGCCTTACGCGTGATCGCGCCGGGGCGCAGGAGGATGACGCGCTCCTGAAGGCAAGCGAGAATGGTGGATTCAAGACCGATCCCCGCCGCCTCGCCTTCGACTACGGCGTCGATCCGCCCGTCGAGATCCGAAAGAACATGGGCGGCCTCGGTCGGTGAGACATGGCCGGAACGGTTGGCGCTCGGCGCAGCAATAGGTTTGCCCGCCGCGTGCAGGATCGCACGGGCCATTTCATGTGCCGGCACGCGAATCGCGAGCGTGGAAAGTCCGGCCCGGGCGAGATCGCAGACCTGCCCGTTCTCCCGTGCAGGCACCACGAGAGTCAGCGGCCCGGGCCAGAAGGCCTCGGCCAGCTTGCGAGCCTCCGCGTTGAACTCGCCCAGGGCGAAGGCGCTGCCGACATCCGGCACATGCGCGATGAGCGGGTTGAAACTCGGTCGCCCCTTCGCAGCGTAGAGCCGCGCAACCGCCGCGCTGTCTGTCGCATCCGCGCCGAGGCCGTAGACCGTCTCGGTCGGGAAAGCCACGAGCGCCCCGGTCGCAAGCAGGCGACCGGCTTCAGCCAGCGAAGTGGCGTCGGTGCCGAGGCGGATTGTGGCGCGAGTGTCGTGCATGACCTTTACAGGACGCAAGATAGTTTATATATGAACTAAATCAGATGGCGGGTCTTTCCTAAGGCCTCGTTGTCGGGGAGGCAAATCAGTGCGGTGACGTTCGCCCGCAGGCTCTGGCCAAGCGCAAGCGAGCCGCCTAGGCTCGCAACCTGAAATAGGGGTGAGCCGACGAGGTTCACGCCCCAACAGAGGGCCGGCGGGCCCCGGATTGCGACGAGGGAGGAAGGCATGACGTATCGCGCGCCAGTCGAGGATATCCTGTTTGCCATGCGCCATGTGGCGGGGCTGGATCAGGGCATCGCCAGCGGGCTTTACGCCGATCTTTCCGATGGTATGGCCGAGGCCGTGCTGGAGGAAGCCGCGAAATTCGCCGAAACCCGCATCGCACCGCTCAATCGCGGTGGCGATAAGGAAACCTCGCGCCTCGTGGATGGCAGCGTCGTCACGCCCAAGGGTTTCAAGGAAGCCTATACCGATTGGGCCGCTGGCGGCTGGGCCGGTGTCGCTGCCGAGCCGGCGCATGGCGGGCAGGGCCTGCCGATCCTGCTCAATATCGGCTGCACGGAACTCTGGAACGCGGCGAATCTCGCTTTTGCGCTCAATCCGCTGCTCACGATGGGCGCCATCGAGGCCCTCACCGCGCATGGCTCCGAGCATCTTCAGAAGACCTATCTCGAGAAGATGATCTCCGGCGAGTGGACCGGCACGATGAACCTCACCGAGCCGCAGGCCGGGTCTGATCTCGCTTTGCTCACGAGCCGTGCCGAGCGCAACGGGGATGGCACCTATCGCATCTTCGGGCAGAAGATCTTCATCACCTATGGCGACCACGACATGACCGGGAACATCGTGCATCTCGTGCTGGCGCGCCTGCCGGATGCGCCGCCGGGCACGCGCGGCATTTCGTTGTTCGTTGTGCCGAAATTCATCCCCAACGCGGATGGAACGCCGGGTGAGCGCAACGATGTCCGCTGCCACGCACTGGAGCACAAGCTCGGAATCCACGCCTCGCCCACCGCCACGATGATCTTCGGCGACAATGGTGGCGCCATCGGCTGGCTCGTCGGCGAGGAGAACAAAGGCCTCGCCTGCATGTTCACGATGATGAACAATGCCCGCCTGGGCGTGGGCGTGCAGGGCGTGGCCGTGGCGGATCGCGCCTACCAGCAGGCTCTGGCCTACGCGCAGGAGCGCAAGCAGGGCAAGGCCGTGGGCGCAGGCGCGACGAGCCCGATCGTCGAGCATCCGGATGTGAAGCGCATGCTGATCGAGATGCGCTCGAAAACCGCCGCTGCCCGCGCCATCTGCCTGATGACCGCGGCGGCGCTCGACCGCTATCACCGCCTCGAAGGGGCGGAGGCCAAGGCCGCGCATGAAGAAGCAAGCCTGCTGACGCCGGTCGCCAAGGCCTTCTCCACCGATATCGGTGTGGAAGTCGCCTCGCTCGGCGTGCAGATCCATGGCGGCATGGGCTTCGTTGAGGAAACGGGTGCCGCGCAGCATTATCGCGATGCCCGCATCCTGCCGATCTATGAAGGCACTAACGGCATTCAGGCCATCGATCTCGTTACGCGCAAGCTGCCACTGTCGGAAGGCCGGACCGTCAAGGCCGTTCTCGGGCGCTATGCCCGCACGGTGGATGCGGCGCGTGCCATCAATCATCCCACTTTCGCGCGCATCGGCCAGCGGCTGGAGGAAGGGCTCGCGGCGCTCAATCGCGCGACCGATTTCATGCTGGCCTCGCTGGCTACGAAGCCGAATGACGCGCTGGCGGGCGCGACCCCGTATCTCCGGCTCTTCGGGCTGGTGGCGGGCGGGGCCTATCTCGCGGATCAGGCGCTGGCGGCCCATGCCGGCCTCGGTGCTGGCGAGACCGATCCGCGTCACGCCACCCGCATCGCCGATGCACGGTTCTTCGCGGAAAATCTCGTCACCGCCGCCAGCGGCCTCGAGACCACGATCCTCGAAGGCGCGGATTCCGTGAACATGGCCTGGGCGGCCGAATAAGGAACCATCATGAGCGATGTCGTTGTCAACCGCGAAGGGGCGCTGGCCATCCTGCGCCTCAACCGCGCCGAGAAGAAGAACGCGCTGACCGGCGCGATGTACACCGCACTCACGGCGGGCCTCACCGAGGCCAATGCGGATGAAAGCGTCGGCGCCATCGTGATCCTTGGCCAGCCGGGCATTTTCTGCGCCGGGAACGACATCAAGGATTTCATCGGCTTCGCCATGGGCGGGGGCATTGGCCAGCCGATCCTCGATTTCCTGCGCGCGCTTGTGGCGAATGAAAAGCCGCTGGTGGCGGGCGTGGATGGCGCGGCCATCGGCATCGGCACCACGATGATCCTGCATTGTGATTATGCGGCTGCTTCCAACCGCTCGGTTTTCGCGACCCCCTTCGTTGATCTCGGCCTCGTGCCGGAGGCCGCGTCGAGCCTCATCGTGCCGCAGCTCATGGGCAATCGCCTCGCTTTCGAGATGCTGGCGATGGGCGCGAAATTCGATGCGAACCGCGCCCGCGAGACCGGCCTCGTGAATGCCGTCACCGATCTTGAAAGCCTCGAAACTGTCACGCTCGAAACGGCGAAGGCCATTGCGGCCAAGCCCCGCGAGGCGGTGCGTCTCGCACGCAAGCTCATTCGCGGCGATCAATCCGCTATTCTCGCGCGCATTGACGAGGAGGCGAAGCTCTTCTCCGAGCGCCTGATGTCGAAAGAGGCGCGCACCGCCTTCGAAGCCTTCCTTGCCAAGGGCAAGTCCTGATTTCCAACGGAGTGCAACATGTCCCTTTCCGGCAAAACCCTCTTCATCACTGGCGCTTCTCGCGGCATCGGCCTGGCTATTGCCTTGCGTGCCGCGAAGGATGGCGCGAATGTCGTCGTGGCCGCGAAAACCGCCGAGGCGCATCCAAAGCTTGAAGGCACCATCTTCACCGCTGCCGAGGAAATCGAGAAGGCCGGCGGCAAGGCCCTGCCGCTTCAGCTCGATATCCGCGATGATGCTGCCACCGAAGCTGGCTTCGCCAAGGCCGCCCAGCATTTCGGCGGCATTGATATCGTTGTGAACAACGCTTCCGCCATCCAGCTTGCGCCGGTCGAAAAGCTGGAAATGAAGCGCTTCGATCTGATGCATCAGATCAATGCGCGCGGCACCTATCTCGTCTCGCGTTGCGGCCTGCCTTACCTCGCGAAGGCGCAGAACCCGCATATTCTGATGCTCTCGCCACCGCTCGACATGAAGACGAAGTGGTTTGCGGGGCACACCGGCTATTCCATGGCCAAGTTCGGCATGAGCCTCGTTGTGCTTGGTCTGGCGGGCGAAACGCGCGGGCGCATCGGCGTCAACGCGCTCTGGCCGCGCACCACCATTGCCACGGCGGCGGTGAACAACCTGCTCGGCGGCGAAGCCCTGATGAAGGCCTCGCGCACGCCGCAGATCCTCGCGGATGCGGCCTATGCGATCTTCAACAAGGATGCGAAGACCTTCACCGGCAACTTCCTGATCGACGACACCTTCCTCGCGAGCGAGGGCGTGACCGAGTTCGATCATTACCGGAACGATCCGACGCAGGCGCTGGCGCCGGATTTCTTCGTGCCGGATGATATTCCGGCGCCGGCCTGCGCCACCTACGGCCCCTTGAAGACCTGAATTTCTCCTTGATTTCCGCGTTGCAGCGAGGCTCTATCCGCCTCGTTGCTGCGCCGGGGACGAGGGGAGGGCCGCATGATCATTGCCTATCTCCCCGGTCAGGCCTCCGCAGACGGACGCTGCAATCTTGAGCGCGTCATCATCGGCGAAAACGACGCCGTTCCGCCCGAAGCGATCTGGATCGACCTGCTGAACCCCACCCGCAGCGAGGATGCGCGGGTTGAAGCACGGCTCGGCATTTCCATCCCCACCCGCGAGGAAACCGAGAATATCGAGCCCTCCGAGGTGCTCTATGTCGAGAATGGCGTGCGCTACATGTCTGCGCGCATCCTCTGCCAATCCGAGAGCGAAACCCCGAAGCTCGCGCCCATTTCCTTCATCCTGAAGGATCATCACCTCGTCACCGTGCGCTATGATGAGCCGCGCTCCTTCCAGATGTTCGTGAACCGCATGGCCCGCCCGGCGGCCTGCACCCCCACCGGCGATCACATGCTGATCGCGCTGTTCGAGACGGTGATTGACCGCGCGGCCGAACTCCTCCGCATGGCGGGCGAGCGCATCGATGATGTCTCCCCGCTCGTGTTCGGCGCGGCCGAGAACGATCCTGGCGTCTTTCGGCAGACGCTGCAAACCATGGGTCTCGAAGGCGCGCGCATCTCCAAGGTGCGCGAGAGCCTCGTCTCCATCGAGCGTATGCTGCTCTTCCTCACGGCGAACACCGCCGGGGCGACGCTGCCGGAAAATCTGCGCGGCGAAGTGCGCACAACCTTGCGCGACTTGCAGAGCCTCGAAGATCACGCGACCTTCCTCGCCTCGAAGATCCAGTTCCTGCTCGATGCGACGCTCGGCCTCGTGAACCTTGAGCAGAACAAGATCATCAAGATCTTCTCGGTGGCGGCCGTCATTTTCCTGCCGCCAACGCTCATTGCGTCGATCTACGGCATGAACTTCAAGGTGATGCCGGAGCTGGAATGGGCGGCGGGCTACCCCATGGCTTTGGCGCTGATGGTGGCTGCCGCGGGCGGCACCTACGCTTTTTTCAAGATCAAGCGCTGGCTGTGACATGTGCGGCCGGTTTGCGCTGACGCTCCCGCCCGACGCCGCGCGCCAGTATTTCGGCTATCTCGAACAGCCGAATTTCCCGCCCCGCTACGATATCCGCCCGACTGATCCGGTGGCGGTGGTCACGCTCTCCCAAGGCGCTCGGCATTTCATGCTCATGCGCTGGGGCTTCATCCCCGGCTTCGTGAAGGACGAGAAGGAATTCCCCCTCCTCATCAATGCCCGCAGCGAGACGGTGTTCGAGAAGGCGAGCTTCCGAAATGCCATCAAACGGCGGCGCTGCCTCTTCGTGGCGGATGCGTTTTATGAGTGGATGAAACTGGATGACGTCGCAAGGCCAGCAAAAGTGGATGCCGGTTTTGCGTCCGGCCGCGCGACCGGGAAAACAGGCAAGAAGCAGCCCTACCGAATCTTCCGCCCCTCCGGCGAACCGCTCGCCATGGCCGGCATCCACGAGACCTGGTCGAGCCGCGATGGTTCCGAGATCGATACCTGCGCCATCCTCACGACCAGTGCCAATGCCACGCTCACTGCCATCCATGACCGGATGCCGGTGATCCTCGATCCCACCGATTTCGACGCCTGGCTGGCACCGGACACGGAGCAGGATCGCGTGCAGCGCCTGATGCGCCCGCTCCGGGATGATGCGCTCATCATGGAGCGGATCGCGAAAGTTGGCCCGCCCGAGCCTGAGGACGGACAGCTCTTCTAGCGGCTGAAGACCGCCATCACCTCGACATGCGCCGAATAGCGGAACTGGTCGACCGGCGTCACCGGCCCGAGCCTGAAGCCGCCATCGATGAGAATGCGCGCATCCCGCGCGAAGCTCTCGGGATCGCAGGAGATCGAGACGACCTTCGCGACCTTCGATTTTGCAAGCTCGCGCGCCTGCGCCTCCGCACCCTGCCGGGGTGGGTCGATCAGCACCGCATCGAAGGGCTTGAGGTCCGGCGCGAAAAGTGGACGGCGGAAGAGATCGCGCGCCTCGGCCATCAGCGGCTTTCCGCCCGGATTGGTGCGGATCGAGCGGGAAAGCGCCTCGATCGCGCCCTTGTCGGAATCCATGGCGCTCACCTTCACATGCCGCGCCAAACGAAGCGCGAAAGGCCCGAGCCCGCAGAAGAGATCGGCCACATGCTTCGCGCCTTGCAGCGCCTCCACGGCGAAGCTCGCGAGTGTCGCCTCGGCTTCTGCCGTCGCCTGCAGGAAGGAACCGGGCGGCAGATAGGCCGTGATGCCATCGAAGGTGAGCACCGGCACGCGCGCCTCGATCAGCCGCTCGCCATGCAGAGTGAGCCGAGCGAGGTCGCGCTCGCGCGCGAAGGCGATGAGCTTCTGGCGCAGGCCATCGACCAGTGGACCAGAGCCGCGGATATCGCAATCGAGCCCCACATCGCAGGCCGTCACCTGCACATCGAGGGGCTTGGCCAGCCCGCGCAGGATATGCCCGATGGCTCGCGCGATATCCGGCGCAGGCGCGAGCGCCGGCACCAGCAGCGGGCAGCCATCAAGGTCCACCAGCGCATGGCTGCGCGCCTGCATGAAGCCGGCCTCGATTTTTCCACCCGGCGTTTTGGGGTAGCGGACATGCAAGGTCACGCGGCGGCGGCCTGCGCCATGCGCATCGCGCGTGGGCAGAACGTCTGCCTCGATCTTCGCGCGGCGCAGCGCGGTGAGCACGCGCTCGAGTTTCCATTCCGCGATGTTCGGCGCGGCCCAATGCTGCACGGCGCAGCCGCCGCACCGGGTGAAATGCGGGCAGGGCGGGCTCACGCGATCCGGGCTCGCCTCCGTGATGTCGAGCAGGTTGCCGCGCTCGCCCTCGCGCGTAATGAGCGCGGTTTCGCCCGGCAATGCGAAGGGCACATGCACGCGATCATTCCCGATCGTGCCGATTCCATCGCCGCGCGCGCCCATGGCGGTGAGGGTGAGGGTTTCGGGCTTCATGCGGGCTGCCTCGCGTGGAGAAGGAATTCGCGGTTGCCGTCACCGCCGGTGATGGGCGAGGGGATGAGGCCGAGGATCGCGAGGCCCAGTGCCGCGACCTCATCGGAGACGCGGCTCGCAATCGCCTCCTGCAAGGCCACATCGCGGATCACGCCATCTTTGCTGGCACCGGGCCCGGCCTCGAACTGTGGCTTGATGAGCGCAACGAGATCGCCCCCCGCTTCAAGGCGGGCAAGCCCGGCCGGCAGGGCTTTCGCAAGGCCGATGAAGGAAAGATCCGCCACCACAAGGCTTGCCGTCTCGGGCACCTCGGCTGCGGTGATGGCGCGGGCATCCAGCCCTTCCAGCAAGATCACGCGCGCATCCGCCACGAGGCTCGGGTGCAATTGGCCATGGCCTACATCCACCGCATAGACCCGCTTTGCGCCGCGTCGCAGCAGCGCATCCGTGAACCCGCCGGTGGAGGCGCCGAGATCGAGCGCGATGCGATCCGCCGGGTTGATCCCGAAGGCATCCAGAGCCGCGATGAGCTTGACGCCTCCGCGAGACACGGTCTCGAACGGGCGACTCGCTTCGAGCCGCGCCTCGACGGGCACGGAACGGGAGGGCTTGTCCACCAAAGCGCCATTGGCGCGCACCAGCCCGGCCTCGATGGCGGCACGCGCCAGCGCACGGCTTTCGAATAGGCCGCGTTCCACAAGAAGCTGATCAATGCGCTGGCGCTGCATGGTTGTTCAAAAAAATCCGGCTTGGTCTGCATCCGCTATGGGTCCATCTGTGTTCCAGCACAAGACGCTTCCGTTGGGTCATCGGGGCCCGGGCGGGAAAGCGCTATTCCTGAGGACACATTCGATGAAAACCCAGCTTTCCCGTCGCCTCTTTCTCGCCGGTGCCACGGTTGCGGCTGGCGCAAGCGCCCTGCCGCGCACGGTGTTTGCGCAGGCTGCTGCACCGGCTGCACCGACTGGCCCCTTCGCGCTGCCGCAGCTCGGCTATGCCTTCAACGCGCTGGAGCCGCATATTGATGCGATGACGATGGAGATCCACTCGCAGCGCCATCACGGGGCCTTCATCACCAACCTCAACAATTTCGCGAAAGACCATGGCGTTCTCGCGAATGGTTCGATTCCGAAGCTCCTCGCGGAATGGCAGCAGCTGCCGGAGGCGATCCGCGTGGGTGCCAAGAACTCGCTCGGCGGCCATGCCAACCACTCGATGTTCTGGCAGATCATGACGCCCGGCGGCGCGAAGGCCCCGGAAGCTGACCTGAAGGCCGCGATCGACCGCGACCTCGGCGGCTTTGACAAGCTGAAGGCGGATTTCAACGGCGCGGGTGGCCGCGTGTTCGGTTCGGGCTGGGTGTTCGTCACGGTCTCGAAGGATGGCAAGCTCGCCATCGTCGCGAAGCCGAACCAGGATACCCCGCTGATGGACGGCCAGATGGTGCTGTTCGGCAATGACGTGTGGGAGCACGCCTATTATCTGAAGTACCAGAACCGCCGCCCGGAATATCTCGCGAACTGGTGGAATGTCGCCAACTGGTCGAAGATCGGCGAGCGTTTCGCTGCTGCCAAGGCCGGCAAGCTCGAGATCTGATGCCGCAACTCGACAGGAACCTCACGCCAGCGAGGCTTCTTTGTCGAGGCCGGTCCGGATTGCCGCTCCGGACCGGCTGTCACGAGGTTGAAGCGGTGATATCCAGCCTTTTCAATGCGCTGGCGAATATCTCAAGCGCGGCGTTTCCTTTGGGCGAAAGCGTATAGATTCCTCGGCTTTCGCGCAGGAACCAGCCATAGACATCGTTTTGCAAAATGCCCGCGGTTCGGGCGATGCCAGTCTCCTGGCGCAACTGCGCGACCTTCATCGGGCCTTGTGCGCCGATGCGGCTCGCGATGCGCAGGGCATCCTGCCGATAGGCAGTCATGCGCGGGCGACGGGTGGTGCCGCCTGCATCGGGGTCGCCGACGCGATGCGCGAATTCCTTCAAGAGCAGGCCCTTCCGCTTGAGATCCGCACGCGGCTTGTAAGGCGCGGGATCGGCCAGAGGCTCGACGAATTCTCCTGTTACCACCAAAATCCCGAGACCGAGCCGACGGCAGAGCTTCAGGATATCCCCTTGATGACGCCGCTTCGGCGGCGGAAAGGCAAGATAAACCGCATCCGTCATCGCCTGCCGATCCACACCTTGCAAGACGAGTTGCAGCGAAAAACCGGTCTTGAGTTCGACGATGACCGGCGGGTCATCGCCGCGTAAGGCGACTACATCGCATTCGCGGATTTCGCCCTTCACGATATAGCCCTGCGCTTCGAGAAAGCGCTTCACGGGGGCGTATAGGTCGGTTTCGGCCATGCGCCATGGCCACCATATTCCGGCTGATTCGGAAAGCCTGCGCGTCAGGCGCGCGCGGGCTGCCGGCTCTGCTGGCGGGCGAGAACCTCGCGCACGGTCTTCACGATTCCCGCCGCATCCAGCCCCGCCTCGGCATATTGCCGCGCGGGCGTGTCATGGTCCTGATAGGTATCCGGCAGGGTCAGCGTGCGGATGGCGAGCCCGCCATCGAGCAGGCCCTCCTCGGCCAAAGCGTGCAGCACCATCGCGCCGAAGCCGCCGCGCGATCCCTCCTCGATGGTCAGCAGCATTTCATGCGAGCCAGCCAGCTTGCGGATCAAATCAAGGTCCAGCGGTTTCGCAAAGCGCGCATCGGCAACCGTGGTGGAGAGGCCAAGCTTTTCAAGCTCTTCCGCCGCCTTCAGTGACTCCTGAAGGCGCGTGCCGAGAGAGAGGATCGCCACGCGATTGCCCTCGCGGAGGATGCGGCCCTTGCCGATGGGGAGGATTTCGCCGCGCTCCGGCATTTCCACGCCCACGCCATCCCCGCGGGGGTAACGCAGGGCGGTCGGGCCATCATCATAGGCCGCGCAGGTGCGCACCATATGGACGAGTTCGGCCTCATCCGCCGCCGCCATCACCACCATGTTCGGCAGGCAGCAGAGATAAGCAAGGTCGAACGCGCCAGCATGGGTCGCGCCATCCGCGCCCACCAACCCTGCGCGATCCATCGCGAAGCGCACCGGCAGGTTCTGCAGCGCGACATCATGCACGAGCTGGTCGTAACCGCGCTGGAGGAAGGTGGAGTAGATGGCGCAGAATGGCTTGTAGCCCTCCGTCGCCATGCCCGCTGCGAAGGTCACGGCATGTTGTTCGGCAATGCCCACATCAAATGTGCGCTGCGGAAAGGCCTGCCCGAAAAGGTCGAGGCCCGTGCCGGAGGGCATCGCGGCAGTGATCGCCACGATCTTGTCGTCGGCTTCCGCCTCGCGCTTCAGGCTTTCGGCGAAAACCTTGGTGTAGCTCGGCGCATTGGAGGGCGGCTTCGCCTGCTTGCCGGTGATGACATCGAATTTCTGCACGCCGTGATACTTGTCGGCCGAAGCCTCGGCGGGCGCATAGCCCTTGCCCTTCTGCGTGACCACATGGATCAGCACCGGGCCGATATCCTGGTCGCGCACATTGGTGAGCACGGGTAGCAGGTGATCGAGATTATGACCGTCGATCGGCCCGACATAGAAGAATCCGAGTTCCTCGAACATCGTGCCGCCGGTCCAGAATCCGCGACCGAATTCCTCGGTCTTCCGGGCCTTGTCGTAGAAGAATTTCGGCAGTTTCTTCGCAAGCTGCTTCGCCGTTTCGCGTAACGTGCGATAGGTGCGCCCCGAGACGAGTCGCGCGAGATAAGCCGACATCGCGCCGACGGGCGGAGCGATCGACATATCGTTGTCATTGAGGATCACGATCAGCCGTGAATGCAGCGCGCCCGCATTGTTCAAGGCCTCGTAGGCCATGCCGGCGGACATCGCGCCATCGCCGATCACCGCGATGACATGCTTGTCCCCGCCGGACAGATCGCGCGCGACCGCCATGCCGAGGCCGGCGGAAATCGAGGTGGAGGAATGCGCAGCGCCGAAGGGGTCGTATTCGCTCTCGCTGCGCTTGGTGAAGCCGGAGAGCCCGCCCCCTTGCCGCAGAGTGCGGATGCGGTCGCGCCGCCCGGTCAAAATCTTGTGCGGATAGGCCTGATGGCCCACATCCCAGATCAGCCGGTCATCGGGCGTGTTGAAGACGTAATGCAGCGCGACCGTGAGTTCCACCACACCGAGGCCTGCGCCGAGATGGCCGCCGGTCACGGAGACGGCGTCGATCATCTCCGCGCGCAATTCATCCGCCACCTGCCGGAGTTGTTCCGGCGGGAAGCGGCGGAGGTCGGAGGGGATCTCGATCTGATCGAGGAGGGGCGTGGTCGGTCGCTGGCTCATGACGCTGATATAGCTTGATCAGCGGCACGGGCAATCCCGATGCGGTTTCAGCGTGTCGGCGAAGCCACCCCGCCGCGCTGATTCCACGGCGCGCGGGCCAGCAAAAGCGCCATGCCGCAGAAACCTGTCAGTCCCGCCACCATCAGCCCCGCTCCCACGAAGCCCGAGAGCGCGATGAAATACGGGTGCACCAGCAGGCTCAGGATCACGCCCAAAAAGCTCAGAAATCCGGCGATCGCCAGAACCTGACGCTCCAGCGGCAGCACCTTGCGCGCGCCTTCGGTGATCGCGCCGCCGGCCTGCTGCCAGGCACCGATGCCACCCGCGAGCGAATAGACCTCGCGCCCCGAAGCAGCGAGTCGTTCGCAAGCCATGGCACTGCGGCGGCCCGAGGCGCAGACGAGCACGAGCTTCTCGCCCTCGGCCGGGGCAATCTCTGCACGATCGAGCGAGCCGAGCGGGATGGAGCGTGCACCAGCGATATGGGCGGAGGTAAATTCGGCAGGCTCGCGAACATCGATGATCCGGGCCGTGCCAGCTTTCGCCCAGGCAAGGGCGGTCTTGGCGTCGATCTCGCGCATGTCGTTCTCCATTCGGGCCGGCTACGCCCTGCAGCTGGCCTTTACAAATTCAATTTAGCGAATACGTAGGGCGTAAGGGCCGATCCGGCAAGAGCCGATTTGCCAAGAGCAACGGAGCTAACCCACCATGAAAAACTATCCCGACATTACCCGCGATATCTCCTCGGGCCTGCGCGAGCTCCGCAAGGACGTGCCGGATGCGCTGGCTGGCTTCTCGCAGCTGACCAAGGAAGCGATGAAGGACGGCGCCATCGACAGGAAGACCAAGGAATTCATTGCGATGGCGCTTGGCGTGGCCGCGCGCTGCGATGGTTGCCTCGGCTTTCATGCCGAAGCCCTCGTCAAGTTGGGCGCGACGCGGCAGGAACTCGCGGAAGTGCTCGCGGTGGCCGTGCAGATGGGCGGCGGCCCGTCGCTTATGTATGCGGCGGATGCCATGACCGCCTTCCTGCAATTCGAGGCGCAGAAGGCCGCGTGAATCTCACATGCCGGGCAGGGGGATGAATTCCGTCTCGCCCGGCACGCTGTCGAACCGCCCGGCGGCCCAATCCGCCTTGGCCTGATCGATGCGCTCCTTGCGCGACGAGACGAAATTCCACCAGATATGGCGCGGGCCATCCATGGGTTCGCCGCCGAAGATCATGAAGCGGGCATTCGTGGTTGCGAGAATGGAAATCCGGTCGCCCGGCTTGAAGATGAGCAATTGTCCCGGCGCGAAAACATCGCCGGCAATGTCGATCTCACCGGAGACCGTGTAGATCGCGCGCTCATCATAATCCGCATCGAGCGGCAGCACAGCGCCCGGCGCGAGGATCACCTCGGCATAGAAGGCGGGGTGCGGGAATTCCACCGGCGAATGCTGGCCATAGCCCTCGCCCATGATGAGCCGCACGCGCTTGCCTTCGCCCGTGATGCGCGGCAACTCGCTTTCCGCATGGTGGATGAAGGCGGGCGGGGTTTCCTCATGGCTCTGTGGCAGGGCCGCCCAGGCCTGAATGCCGAAAAGCCTCTGGCCCGTGGCGCGTGCAGCTTCACCTGTGCGTTCGGAATGTGTCACGCCGCTGCCGGCGGTCATCAGGTTCAGCGCGCCGGGGGTGATCTCTTTCGTGACTCCGAGGCTGTCGCGATGCACGATCGAGCCATCGAACAGATACGTCACGGTCGAAAGGCCGATATGCGGATGCGGGCGCACGTCGAGGCCTTGCCCGAGTAGGAATTCGCTTGGGCCCATCTGGTCGAAGAAGACGAAGGGGCCGACCATCTTGCGGCCCACCGAGGGCAGGGCGCGGCGCACCTCGAACCCGCCGATATCGCGGGCGCGGGGCACGATCACCTGTTCGATGGCGTCGCAGGCGCGAGAATCGCCGGGGGCGGGGTCTTCATGCGGCAGGGACGACATGGAAACCCTCCTGAAACGGGCGCGAAACGCGTTCAGCCATCCAGCGGCGTGGTGCCCTCGTAAAGGCCGATCGATTCCTCCAGGCTCACCTCACCGCGTTCGAGTTGGCTCACGATGGCTTCAAGCTGGCGCATGGCTTCCTCGAAGGGAAGTGTGGCGAGGGCGGGGTCGGGAACTGTCTCTTTGCTCATGGCCGGGAATGTAGGCGAGGGGAAACGAAAGAGGAACCCTCGCGCGCAAGTTTTCCCAAAGCCGATGCTCAGGTGCGTCCGCCGACACGCAAGCCAGGGGCGGGGCGTTCCACCAGAACTTCACGACGGAACCGGAACAGGGCGGCGGGGCGGCCACCCGTATTGGTCTGTTCGCTGGTCGCTTCCACGAGACCTGTCGATTCCACCAATCGCCGGAAATTCTGCTTGTGCAGATGATCG
>JALOTF010000071.1 GCA_025458025.1 Beijerinckiaceae bacterium
ATCTTCGAGCACAATGGCGGCGAGCACTTCACCTACATCCCCGCGCTGAACGACAGCGATGGCGGGATGGACGTGATCGAGACCATCGTGCGCCGCGAATTGATGGGCTGGATCTGATTGTCAGCCCATCGCGTTTTCTTTGATCAACCGGCGACCACTTGATCGGAAAATGCGTCAGCCCGCGATGAAGTCGGCCGCAGCCTTGTGAACTTCCGGCGAAATGAGAATGCGGCGATGGCCTAGGCCGTCGATCCGCATCAACCTCGCCTTGGGTGCGCTGGCGAGAATTTCGGCATCCGACAAGGGGATTTCGCGATCATCCACGGCATGGATGATCAGCGCCTCCGCGCGCGAGGTCGCGATGAAATCACGGCCGAGAAAGCTATCCATCGGGCGCCCCGCGATCTCCATCACGCGATCCTCGAAGGCCTTATGGCCAAGCGCCGTGAGGCCGAGCGTTTCTGCGAATTGCCGGCCATAGACATGCATATGCGCGGGTGCCGCGATGGAGACGAGCTTCTTCGTCCGCACGGCGGGATAAGCATCAATCGCCCCGGCCATGGCCGCTGCCGCCACCGAACCTCCGAAGGAATGCGCGATGATGCCCGCCAGCGGCTGCACACCGCGAACCACGGCGATCACCGCCTCGATGGCGATGGGGAAGGTGAGTAACCGCCCGGAAGAACCGCCATGCGCGGGCATGTCCATCACAATCACGGAGAAGCCCTTCGCGAGAAGCGGCTCCACGAAACCGGCCATGAAAAGGCCCTGCCCGGTCCAGCCATGCAGCACCAGCACTGTGCCCCGGCTCTTGCCCTCGGGCTCGAACTGCACGGTCCGCACATAGCCGCAGCCATGCGTCACCTGCGATGTCTTGCCATTCGCGAACAGCGCCTCGGCCCGGCGAATGCCCGCGCTCTTCCGATTCACCGGCGCATGCCCGATCGGCGTACAGAACAGGCGAAAGGCCAGCCGTCCCGTGAGCCTCGGAGAAACGGTGCTGGAGGCCCGAACGAGCGGCCGGATGACCTTGAGGGCAAGCTGTGGCATGCTAGTCTCCTGAGCGGCGATTTGTTCAATCTTGAACATGATAGTTCAATCTTGAACAAATGCAAGCCAGTTGCTCCTCGTTGCGTGCCTGTCTGAAGAAGGTGCCTTTTCCCGCATGTCCGAACGCCCGTGGGATCGTCCGCGCTTTCGCAACTGGCTCTCCGTTGCCCGCCTTCACGCCATCTGGGAGGTGCGGCTGGGCGCGGTACTTGCGCGGCATGGCATCAAGCTCGCGCAATTCGATATCCTCGCGAACCTCATGCATGAGCCGGGCATCACCCAGCAGCATTTGGCGAAGCGCCTGTTCATTGGCCGCTCGAACCTTTCCATGGCGCTACCCGAGCTGGAGCGCATGGGCTGGCTGAGGCGCGAGGGCGACCCGGAGGATAAGCGCATCCGCCGGCTCTTCCTCACGACCGAAGGAACGGCGAAGGCCGAGCTGGGCCTCGCGGAACAGCTTCGCCTGCTCGATGCGATGATGACCGTGCTCTCCACCGAGGAATGCAACCAGCTGGGCGAAAATGCCCAACGCATGGCCGATCACCTGAAGAAGATGCCGGATAACCGCTGATTGCCGGCGCAATCCCGCCTTGTTTGCGGCACAGGGACACGCCATTCTCGCACCAAACGCATTCAGGCAGGGGATTTCAGCATGAATTTTGAAGCCGGTTCGGTGGTCGCGGCGATTTTCGTCATCTTTGCCATCATCACCATCATGGCGGGCATACGGCAGGTGCCGCAGGGCCAGCATTACACGGTGGAGCGCTTCGGTCGCTACAACCGCACGCTCACACCCGGCCTCGGGCTTGTGATCCCCTATATCGAGACCATCGGCGCGAAGATCGTGATGATGGAGCAGGTGCTGGATGTGCCGACGCAGGAGGTCATCACCAAGGATAACGCCTCGGCCCGCACCGATGGCGTGGTGTTCTACCAGGTGCTCGATGCCTCGCGCGCGACCTATCAGGTGGCGCAGCTCGAAAACGCGCTCCTGAACCTCACAATGACGAATATCCGCAATGTCATGGGTTCGATGGATCTCGACCAGCTTCTGTCCAACCGCGACGAGATCAACGGCAAGCTCTTGAACGTGGTGGATGCCGCCGCCTCGCCCTGGGGCGTGAAGGTCACTCGCATTGAACTGAAGAACATCGAACCGCCGGCGGATCTCGCTGCGGCGATGGCGCGCCAGATGAAGGCCGAGCGTGATCGCCGCGCCGCCATCCTCGAAGCCGAGGGGCAGCGGCAGGCTGCCATCCTCAAGGCCGAGGGCGAGAAGCAGGCGCAGATCCTCGCAGCGGAGGGGCGCAAGGAAGCCGCCTTCCGCGATGCCGAGGCACGCGAGCGGCAAGCCGAGGCGGAAGCGAACGCCACCCGCATGGTCTCGGAGGCCATCAGCAAGGGCGATATGGGTGCAGTGAACTATCTCGTGGCCGAAAAATACATCGGTGCCCTCGGCAAGTTCGCGACCGCCAACAACCAGAAGGTCATGATTATTCCAGCGGAGATGGGCGGGCTCGTGGGCACCCTCGGCGGCATCGCGGAGATCGCGAAATCCGCGCTCGCCAGCGACGAAAAGCCTGCCGCACCGCGTCGCGCCGTGCCCGAAACCGGCCCGCGCAGCTAAGGAGGCAGGCGATGTCGCTGTTCGGACTCCCTCCCGTCTGGGGCTGGCTGGGCCTCGGCCTCGCGCTCATCGCCGCCGAGGTGGTGATCGCACCCGGCACCTACATGCTTTGGATCGGGCTGGCGGCGCTCGCCATGGCGCTGATCAGCAGTATCGCGAACCTGTCACTCGGCACGGAGCTCGCCCTGTTCGGCGCGCTGGCCCTAGGCTCGGCGATGGCCGGCTGGGTGATCTACGGCCGCCGCGCCGTGAACGATGCCGCGCAGGACCTGCATGATCTCTCGCGCACCTTGCGCGGGCAGGTGGTGCTGCTGGCCACGGCCATCGAGAACGGCAACGGGCAGGCCCGCGTGGGCGATTCGGTCTGGCGCGTGAACGGGCCGGATCTTCCGGCCGGCGCGAAGGTGCGCATCCTCTCGGTCGATGGCGCGACTTTGGTGGTGGAAGCGGCCTGAATTTCAGGCCGCGCCCGCGCGCAGCAGATCGAGATAATGCACGAGTCCGAGGCATTTCCGCCCTTCAGCCACCACCAGTACGGTGATCTTGTGCCTCTCCTGAAACTCCACGGCTTCGCCGAGCAAAAGATCAGGCGGTACGGTTCTGGGGTTGCGGGTCATCACGGCTGAAACCGGCTGCTGCATGATATCCGCGCGATAGTTCCGGCGGAGATCGCCATCGGTGACGATGCCCGCAAGCAGGCCCGCCGCATCCATCACGAGCGCACAACCGAAACCCTTGCCGCCCATTTCGGCCAGCACGGCTTCAATCCGGGCGGATTCTGCCACGATCGGCAGGCGATCGCCCGTGTGCATGATATCGGTGACGCGCCTGAGCTTAGCACCCAGCTTTCCGCCGGGATGGAAAGCCCGGAAATCCTCCGGCGTGAAGCCGCGCGCCTCCAGCAGGGCGACGGCCAGTGCATCGCCCAGCACGAGCTGCATGGTGGTGGAGGTGGTGGGCGCGAGCCCGTTCGGGCACGCCTCTTCGCTGCGCGGCAGCACGAGCGCAACATCCGCGCGCGTCGCCAGCGCGCTCTCGGGCCGCGAGGTGATCGCAACCAAGGCCACGCGATAGCGGCGCGAATATTCCACGAGATCGGAGAGTTCGGCCGTCTCGCCCGACCATGACAGCGCGAGGATCACATCATCCGAGCGGATCATCCCGAGATCGCCATGGCTCGCCTCGGCGGGGTGCACGAAATAGGCGGGCGTGCCGGTGGAGGCGAAGGTGGCCGCAATCTTCCGGCCCACATGGCCGCTCTTGCCCATGCCGGTGACAATCACGCGGCCCTCACTCACGCGAATGCGCTCCACCGCCGCACGGAAGGGCGCGCCGAGGCCGTTTTCCAAAGCGGCACGCAATTGCGCGAGGCCCTGCGTCTCGATTTCAACCGTACGCAGGGCCGATTGGATCGCCGCATTGCCTTTGCCGGTCATCCCCTGCCCTCCATCCCGCGAGCCCCGAAACCGGACAAAACTGCCCAGTTGGAAACCCTGCGTTAACCATCGCGCTTTACCAATCGTCAACGGGTGGAACCGTGCCGGCTTCCCCCGCGAACGGGATTTTCCGAGGCGAGCCCCTTGACGAAGCGCCGCACTGATAGCCGCTGGAAGGCCTGCGGGGCAACCTCTGCCCGGCACCGATGCTGGCTGTCTGGCGTCGCAGCCGGAGTTCTCCTCGGGTTTCTGGCTATGCCGGCCTCGGCGCAATTCCTCGGCGAAGGCGCACCCGGCACACCGGGGGCCATCGATGGCGAGTTGCGCGGGCCCCGAGCCCAAGGCTTTCCACCCCCGCCGCGCGAGGCCGTGATCGCGCCCGCGCCGGGAACCTCCCGGCAATCGCTCCAGAAGCGCCCGAACACGGCGATCCGCCGTGCAGCGGGCGATTCTTCGCGCCCCAGTGCGATCAATCCGATCGCGCCGCCCGCCAATCCGGCGCCACGTGGCCTTGTGAATGCCGGTCGGCGCCCCGGTGAGCTCACCGGCGTGCGCTTCCGGGAGGCCACTCCGGCCGGTGTGCCGCCACTCGCCAGTAGCGTTATCGAACCGGCACCCGGCCTGCCGCCGGCAGCCGCGCGCACGCCCCGCCGCCTGCCGCTGGAGCAGGACCCCTATGCGCCGCTGGGCATCCGTTCGGGCGGCATGCTGTTCCGCCCCGCCATCGAGGTGACCGGCGGCTACGATACCAATGCCGCGCGCTCCGCCACCAATCGCAAGGGCTCCGGCGTCTATCGGATCGAAACCGAATTGCGCGCGAATTCCGATTGGGCGCAGCACCAGTTCGACATGGAATTGCGCGGCAGCTTCACCGGCTATACTGGCGTGCGCGATGTGAACCGCCCGGAAGGCGATGCCCGCGCCGCCCTGCGCCTTGATGTCAGCCGCGATCTCACGGTCGATGCGGAAATCCGCTCGCGCATCGACACCGAAAACGCGAGCAATGTGAACCTGCCCGCCGGCACGACCGGGCGCACGCCCTATTACACCAACACCGCCGCCCTCGGCGCAACGCAGCGCTTCGGCCGCCTGAGCCTCGGTCTGCGCGGCAATGTCGAGCGGACGGATTATTCCGACATCGAATCCGGCGGCGTAACCACCAGCCAGGCCGGGCGAAACCTCACGGGCTACGGCCTGCGCCTGCGCATGGGCTATGAAATCTCGCCCGCCATCACACCTTTCGTGGAACTGGGAACAGACAAGCGCATCTATGACGAATCGCGCGATTCCCTCGGCTTTGCGCGCTCCTCCACCGGCGCCACGGTTCGCGTGGGCTCCAGCTTCGAACTCGCACGCACGCTGATCGGCGAGGCGGCTGTCGGTTACACCTATCGCACCTATGACGATACGCGCCTCTCGCGCCTCGCCTCGCCCACGGCGGATGCGAGCATCACCTGGTCGATCTCGCCGCTGACGACGCTTGCTCTGCGCGCCCAGACCGAAATCGCGGAGACGACGATTGCCGGTTCCTCCGGTGCCATCGCCTATCGCGGCACCGCGACGTTGACTCATGCCTTCCTGCGGCATTTCACGGCCACCACGACCTTCCAGATCGCCGAGACCGACTACCAGAAGGTCAATCGGCGGGAATTGCAGCTCATCGGTGGGCTGCGGCTCGATTACAAGTTTAACCGCATGATGGCCTTGCGCGGCTCCTACGCCTACGAAAACTACCGCGTGAATGCCGCAAACTCAAGTTATCAGGCCCATACCTTCCTGTTGGGCGTGCGCCTGACCCCCTGATCGCCCTAGGAGACCTGCCCCATGCGCCGGACCGGCCTCACCCGCATTGCCATCCTCGCGAGCCTTGCCCTCGCGAGCCCGGCTCTGGCCACGGAACAGCGGCCACGCCCCAACGCGCAGGCGCCCAAGGCGCAACCGGCGGGACCGAATGTGCAGACCTTTCTCACCAGCCTCTGGAGTGATGCGCGCCAGCGCGGCATCAGCCGCGAGACCTTCAATGCCGCACTCGGCAATTTCACGCCCGACCCCGCGATCATCGCGCTCACGAAGAAGCAGAGCGAATTCGTGCGGCCCATCTGGTCGTATCTCGACAACGCAATCTCCGAGACGCGCCTCTCGCGCGGCCGGGCGGCGGGTGAGCGCTATGCGAGCGAACTCGCGGCGATCGAGCGGAAATACGGCGTCGATCGCCGCATCGTCCTCGGCATCTGGGGCATGGAGACGAATTTCGGCTCCTACACCGGCGACAAGGATGTGTTCCGCTCGCTCGCGACCCTCGCGCTTCACCGCTATCGCGACGACTTCTTCCGCGATGAACTCCTCGTCGCGCTGAAGATGCTGGAGGATGGCCTCGCGGATCGTTCCGCCATGCGCGGCTCCTGGGCGGGCGCGATGGGCCAGACCCAGTTCATGCCCTCGAGCTTCATGAAATACGCCGTCGACCACGATGGCGATGGCGTGCGCGACCTGTGGGAGAACATCCCCGATGCGCTCGCTTCCACCGCGAATTACCTCGCGAGCTTCGGCTGGCAGGCGGGCGTGCCCTGGGGCGTCGAAGTGACTGTGCCGGATGGCTTCAACCTCGCTTCCGCCGAGGGCATGCAGGATTTCTCGAGTTGGGCTGCTGCCGGCTTCACCCGCGCCAATGGCTCGGCGCTGCCGCGCAATGGCAAGGCGATGCTGTGGTATCCTGCCGGAGTGCGCGGCCCGGCCTTGCTGGTCAGCGAGAATTACCGGGTCATAAAGCGCTACAATTCCTCGGATGCTTACGCCCTCGGCGTCGCGCATCTCGGCGACCGGCTCGGCGGCAGCGGCCCCATCCGGGCGAGCTGGCCGCGCAACGACAAGCGCCTCTCGCCCGTCGAGGTGAAGGAACTCCAGCGCCGGCTCATCGCGCTCGGGCATCCGCTCGGCAAGGTCGATGGCCGCATTGGCGAATTGAGCCGCGAGGCCATTCGCCGGCAGCAGATCCGCCATGGCCTGCCGGCCGATGGCTACCCTACGCTTGCCCTGCTCCAGAAGCTCAGGCAGAAGTAAGCCTCCTCGAAAGCGGGTCTTTCGCCCGCATCGGGAGAGGGCATGACGCTGCGTTGTCCGTCTTTTCTGCTCCGCCCCTTGCTCGCGCTCACCATGGCGCTGGCGGGTTTGTTGCTGCCTTTGTCACTCCCCGCGACCACCTCCGCGATAGCCGAGGAATCCGTCATGAACTGGCGCGCGAGCCTGCCGCCACGCGCGCGCGCAGTGCCCGAAGCGCCAGCCTATCGTGCACGCCGGCGCATTGATGCCGCGCCACGTTATCAGGATGATGCCGCCCTTGGCCTGCACATGCCGGCGCTGAAGCTGGATGTGCCGATTCTGGCAGACCCCAATGCACCGTTGATCGCCTTCGTCGGGGATTCCCTCGCCGATGCCCTGCATTTCGGCTTCGATGGCGATCCCGGCCTCAAGAGCACCTGGCGCCTCGTGAATCGGACCAGCAGCGCGTCCGGCCTCGTGCGCGAGGATTACTTCTCCTGGCCGAAAACCATTGCCACATTGCTGGCCGAGCAGCGCGACATCGCTGCCCTCGTGCTGATGATCGGCCTCAATGATCGTCAGGCGATCCGCGTAGGCGATCAAACACTTGAGCCGCTGACCGAGCCCTGGCGCGAGGAATATCGCAAGCGCGTCGATTCGATCCTCACGCTCGCGCGCGATGCGAAGGTGCCGGTCTTCTGGGTGGGGCTGCCGCTGATGCGCTCGCCGAAGCTCTCGGAGGATCTCGTCGCGCTGAACACGCTCATCCGCGAGCGCGTGGCGATCTATGGCCAGACCTATGTCGATACCGTGGATGCCTTCGCCGATGCCTCGGGCGCTTTCTCTGCGACGGGACCTGATGTAATCGGCGACATCGTGCGCCTGCGCGGTGCGGATGGCATCCATTTCACTCCGGCCGGCCAGCGCAAGCTCGCCTTCTTCGTCGATCGTGCCCTGAGCCGCCTGCCGAACGAGCGCCCTCAGCCGGCTATTGCTGCATTGCCGCTGCCGGCTCCGGCGGTTGCACCGCAAGCTGCGAACCCACTGCCGCAGCCTGTGCGATTGCCCACAACGCTCGGGCCCAACTGGAACGCCACGCCCGGCGGCATTGTCATCGCGCCCATGCGCCCGCCCGTCGGCGAGGTACGGCCCGTGGCTCCGGCCCGACAGGCCAATACGCTCGTCGAGCGGCCGAACCCCGCCTATGGCGACAACGTGAACCGCAATCTGTTCGACCGCGGCCTAGCACCCGCTGCGCGGCCCGGTCGCAGCGACGATTACGGCTGGCGCTGAATTCGGTTACTGAACGCCGCCATCCTGCAGATGGCAGGCGACCATGCGACCGGCCTGAAGCAGGATTTCCTTCGGCTTCTCACGGCTGCAACGCGGGCCCGCCAGCGGACAGCGCGGATGGAAATGGCAGCCCGGCGGCGGATTGATCGGTGACGGAATCTCACCCTTGATCGACGCGAAGGAGCGCTTCTTCGCTTCCAGCTTCGGCACATTGTCGAGCAGCGCGCGCGTATAGGGGTGGACCGGATCCTCGAAAATCGCCTGCGTCGGCCCGCTCTCGATCACGCGGCCCAGATACATGATCAGGATGCGATCCGAGATATGCCGCACCACGCCGAGATCATGGCTGATGAAGAGATAGGCAAGGCCGAGATCCTGCCGCAGATCCATGAAAAGGTTCAGCACCTGCGCCTGGATCGAGACATCGAGCGCCGCGACGGATTCATCGCAGATCAGCAGCTTCGGCTTCACAGCGAGCGCACGGGCGATGCCGATGCGCGCGCGCTGGCCACCCGAGAACTGGTGCGGGAACCGGCGCATATAATCCGGGTCGAGCCCGACGCGCCGGAAGAGTTCGGCGACATAATCGCTCTGGTTCGCGCCCGCCATCATGCCATGCACGCGCGGCGCCTCGCCCACGATCTCGCCAGCGCGGATGCGCGGATTGAGCGAAGACATCGGGTCCTGGAAGATCATCTGCGCGCCGAGCACGAAATCCTGCCGTTGCGCGCCGTCCTGCGTGGTCACATCCTGCCCGCGCCAGAACACCTTGCCGCCGCTGGGATCATGAATGCCCGCGACCACACGACCAAGCGTCGATTTTCCGCAGCCGGATTCGCCCACAAGCGCCACCACCTCGCCATCACGGATGGAAAGATCGACCTGATCCACCGCATGCACGGTGATCTCGCGGTTATTGGCGCCGAAACGGTTCGCGAGCTTCGCCGCGAAATCCAGCGACTTGGTGAAGCGCTTCGAGACCTTCTCGACGCGCACGAGTTCGGAAGCTGCGGTGCTCATGAGGCCCTCGCGCGCGACAGGGGGTGATGGCACGCCACGCGCGCGCCGCCGGAATCCGGGCCGATGGCCGGCCGCTGCTGGCGGCAGAGATCGGATGCGAAGGCGCAGCGCGGCTCGAAAGCGCAGCCCGGCGGCAGGCGCCCGAGCGAGGGCGTGGAACCGGGGATCTGCCGCAAGCGCTGGCCCATGGGGTTCGCACTCGGCACGGAGCCGATGAGGCCGTTTGTGTAGGGGTGTTGCGGGTTTTCGAGCACGCGCTCGACCGGCCCTTCCTCCACCACGCGGCCGGCATACATCACTGCGATGCGGTCCGCGAGGCCCGCGACCACCGAGAGATCATGCGTGATCCAGACCATGGCCGTGCCGGTTTCGGCGCAGAGCTTCTGCACCTCGGCGAGAATCTGGCTCTGGATGGTCACGTCCAGCGCGGTGGTCGGTTCATCCGCGATGATTAGCTTCGGGCGATGCAGCAGCGCGATGGCAATGGCGACGCGCTGCCGCATACCGCCCGAGAACTGGTGCGGATAGGCCACGAGGCGCTCCGCCGGCGACGGAATGCCGACCATCGACAAAGCCTCGATGCAGCGGGAGCGCGCAGCCTGCTCGCTCACATTGTCATGGGCCAGTACGGCCTCGATCATCTGGGTATCGATGCGCAGAACCGGGTTCAGCGTCATCATTGGATCCTGGAAGATCATCGCGAGGTCCTTGCCGCGCACCTTACGCATGGTGGCCTCGTCGCGCGCGGTGATCTCCTCCCCATTGAGGCGGATGGAGCCGGAGACGATCTTTCCGGGTGGATCGATCAGCCCCATGATCGAGAAGCCGCTGACCGACTTGCCCGAACCGCTCTCGCCCACGATGCCCAACACCTCGCCGGCCCCCACCGAGAAGGACACACCATCGACCGCCTTCACCACGCCCTCACGGGTGAAGAAATGGGTTGCGAGGTTCTCAACCTCGAGAACGGGCCGGGTCATTTCTCGAGCCTCGGATTGAGCACGTCGCGCAGGCGATCACCCACGAGGTTGATGCCGACGATGGTCAGCAGCAGCGCGACACCGGGGAAGAAGCTGATCCAGTACTTGCCCGAGAGCATGTACTGGAAGCCGTTGGAGATGAGCACGCCCAGCGAGGGCTCGGTCTGCGGCAGACCAACGCCCAGAAACGAGAGTGTCGCCTCAAGGCTGATCGCATGCGCGGTCTGCACGGTGGCGATCACGATCACCGGCGCAAGGCAGTTCGGCAGGATGTGGCGCAGCATGGTCCGCGTGTGGCTGAGCCCCAGCGAGCGCGCGGCCTCCACATATTCCTTGCGGCGCTCGACGAGGGCCGAGCCACGCACGGTGCGGGCGTAATAGGCCCATTGCACCACCACCAGCGCGAGGATGATCTTGTCCACCCCCTTGCCGAGCAGGGCCACGAGGATGAGCGCAATCAGCACCGAGGGCAGCGAGAGCTGCAGATCCACGATGCGCATGATGACGTTCTCGATGCGCCCGCCGAAATAGGCAGCAATCAGGCCGACCATGAGGCCAAGGCAGGCCGCGATGACGCCGGAGAGCAGGCCCACCATCAGCGAAATCCGCAGGCCATAGAGGATGCCCGACAGCAGATCGCGCCCCACGCCATCGGAGCCCAGCCACATCGTGAAACCATCGAGCGCCTTGGCTCCGGGGGGCTGGCGGCTGTCCATGATGTCGACGCGCGCAAGATCATAGGGGTTCTGCGGCGCGATGAGCGGCGCGAACAGGGCCAGCAGCACGATGATACTGATGAGCGCAAGCCCGAACACCGCCACGCGGTCTTCGAGGAAACGGCCGACGAAGCGGGCGAATTCGCCCTGCGCCTTTTTCGGCGCTGCCGCATTCTTCGGGAGTGTGAGATCACTCATTCGTTTTTCCCCGCCAGGCGAACGCGCGGATCGAGCGCGGAATAGAGGATGTCCACGATCAGGTTGATCGTGACAAAAAGCAGCACCACGACCATCACGTAGGCCACGATGAGCGGGCGATCGAGCCGCTGGATTGATTCCAGCAGAAGCTTGCCCATGCCCGGCCAGGCGAAGATCGTCTCGGTCACCACCGAAAATGCGACAAGGCTGCCAAATTCGAGCCCGAGCACGGTAACGATCGGGATCATGATGTTCTTCAGGATATGCACGCCCACAATGCGCTTCGGCGACAGGCCCTTGGCGCGGGCGAATTTCACATAATCCTGCAGGCTCGCCTCTCGCGTACCGGAGCGCGCAAGGCGGATCACCAGCGAGATCTTGAGGAGCGCGAGGTTCAAGGCCGGCAAGGCGATGTGCTGCCAGCCCTTTAGTGTGAGCAGCGAGGTTTCGATGCCAAGCACGGTGGTCGTCGGTCCGCGGCCCGTCGCGGGCAGCCAGCCGAGCATCACCGAGAAGAACATGATGAGCATCAGCCCCACCCAGAAGGTGGGCAGCGAGAAGCCGAGAATCGAGCCCGCCATGATGGTGCGCGCTGCCGGATGATCCGGCTTCAGCCCGGCGAAAACCCCAAGCGGCAGGCCGATGACGACCGCGAAGATAAGCGCGACCAGCGCGAGTTCCAGCGTCGCAGGCATCCGGTCGAGGATGAGGCCGATCGCCGAGCCGCCATGCACATAGGAACGGCCGAACTCGCCCTGCAGGACATCGGCAACGAAGAGCAGGAATTGCACATGCACCGGCTTGTCGAAGCCGAATTCGCGCCGCACCTGCTCGATCTGATCCTGTGTCGCATCGCCCGGCACCATCATCCAGACCGGATCACCCACGACATAGGTGCCGAAAAAGACGATGATCACCATGGCCAGCACGACGAACAGCGCCTGCGCCACGCGTCGGATGATAAAAGCCAGCATGTAGCCACCCCTCGCATGGAGGCAGGCCCGCCTCTGGGGCGGAGCAGCCGCATGCCATCGCCCCTGGTGAGGCGGAACCGAATGGGAAGGTTGTCCGGCGGACAGGCCGCCGGACAAATGCATTTTCAATCAGCGCTTGACCGACATCGCCAGCGTATACTCGTCGGTGCGGCCCACCACCTTCAGGCCCTTGCGCGCGGCCCAGGTGTTCTTGTTGTAGTAGATCGGAATGAGCCCGACATCGTTGATCGCAACTTCCGTGCCCTCGGCGAGCAGCTTCGCGCGCTCGGTGTCATTCACGGTCGCCAGCGCCTTCTTCAGCAGCTCATCGACCTTCGGGTTCGAGTAGCGACCGCGATTGGCCGTTCCGATGCCGGACTGGGTGTCAAAAGTGCCCAGCAGCGGACCAAGGCTGCCCGAAGCTTCGCCCGTGCCGGCGCTCCAGCCCGCGAGGATCATCGAGAATTCCGGCGTACGGTTCGGACCGCCATTCGAGGCGCGAGAGAAGAACACCGCCGGCGGCAATGTTTCAACCTTCGTCTCGATGCCGATGCGGGTGAACATCTGCGCCACCGCCTCGATTACCTTGGTGTCGTTCGGGTAGCGCCCGTTCGGACCATGAATGGTGAGCGAGAAGCCATTGGGGAACCCGGCCTCGGTCAGGAGCTTGCGGGACGCTTCCACGTTGTAAGCCACCGGCTTCAGCGTTTTCGAGGTGCCCTGGTAGATATCCGGCAGCAGCTGGCCCGCAACCACCGCCTCGCCTTCCATGATGCGATCGACAATCGCCTGGCGGTTCAGCGCCATCGACAGGGCCTGACGCACCTTGAGATCGTTGAACGGGTTCTTGATCGCGGCACCATCCTTCGCTTTCACGAAGGGGGTCTCGTCGCGCAGACGATCCATATGCAGGTAGATCAGACGGTTCGACAGCGCGCTGGAAATCGTCACGCGGTTATCGGTCTTGAGGCGCGCCACATCCGCCGACGGCACGTTCTCGATCATGTCGACATCGCCCGACAGCAGGGCCGCGACGCGCGTCGGATCGGACTTGATGAAGCGGAAGGTCACGCGCTCCCAGGTCGGCTTGCCGGCCCAGTGGTTGTCATTCCGCTTCAGGACGAGGCGATCACCCGGCACGAATTCCACGAACTGATACGGCCCCGTGCCGATCGTGCCCTTGCCGGCATTGAGGTCTTCCGTCGTGACGTTTGCCGCAGCCTTCGCCGACATGATCTCGATATTGGCGAGATCATTGAGCATCAGCGGATAGGGCGTCGCTGTCTTCACGCGGAAGGTGAGGTCATTGATCTTTTCAAACGTCTTGCCGCGCGTGAAGGAGGTTTTCGGCGCCGGTGCTTTCGGCACATTCGGCACGCGATTGAACGAGAAGATCACGTCATCAGCGGTAAACGGTGAGCCATCGTGGAACTTCACGTTGGGGCGCAGCGTGAATTCCCAGGTGAGATCGTCGATCAGCTTCCAGCCCTGTGCGAGGCCCGCACCGAGGCGCTGGAACTCATCCTGCGAGATCAGCGTTTCGAAAACGTGGCGCGCCACCTGGTTATTGGGTGTGAGATTGTGGAAATGCGGATCCGCGGAACTCGGTTCCGCAGCAAGGCCGATCTTCAGCTCCTGGGCTGTCGCAGCGCTGAGCGGCATCATCAGTGTGCCGGCCAGCATCGCACCCGCCAGAGCAAGGCTGCGTCGCGTCATCGTCATGGTCTTCTCCCTGTTTCGTCAGACCGCTTTGGGCGGCGTCG
Organism: Beijerinckiaceae bacterium; assembly: GCA_025458025.1. Classification (GTDB taxonomy): domain Bacteria; phylum Pseudomonadota; class Alphaproteobacteria; order Rhizobiales; family Beijerinckiaceae; genus Rhabdaerophilum. The sequence continues at coordinate 14,097 of JALOTF010000071.1, forward strand.
CTGAAATTGTTCCCAGTCTGACAAGGCTCGTGGAAAAAGCCAGCACCCTGAACGCTGATTTCCACGAGGCTCGTCCCGCCAACGGCCACGGAGTGACAGTATTATTCTGCTCTGTTATTGTCACAAGGTTTCATATAACAGAAATGCATACCCCCTATGAGCCCATCGAAAATCGTCGAGGCCGAGGAAACCCGCAGGCCTTCGCTGCGGGAACTGGAGATCCTCCGCGCGCTGATCACGCTCGGCAAGACGACCGCTGCAGCCGCAAAGCTGAACATCTCGCAGCCTGCCGTGTCACGGGCCATCGCACAGCTCGAGGAGCGCACAGGCCTGGTGCTTTTCCGGCGCGAAAGCGGGCGGTTGCTCGCCACTGCTGAGGCTCTCGCCCTCCAAAAGGAGGCCGAACCAATCTTCCAGACCCTGGAGCGGCTCGAACGCGCCCGCTGGCGGCCGGTGGATATCGAAGCCAATCTGCGCATTGCCTGCCCGCCAACGCTGGCTTTGCACTTTCTCAACGGCATGCTCGCGCGCTTTTCGATGCAGGAACAGAATACCCGCGTGCATCTCGAAATCGGCTCGGGCATAGACGTGATCACGAAAGTCGCGGATGGCGAGACGGATCTCGGCCTCATCGATGGCGGCGCGCACCATGTCGGCGTGCGCTTCATCCCGTTCCGGCTCGCTGAAGCGCATGTGATGATGCTGAAATCCTCGCACCATTACGCGCGAGAAATCTTCGAGCCGAAGGATTTCGATGACGTGCCGCTGATCGCCCTGGTGCGGCGTTTCCCGTCGCGCATCATGCTGGACCGGCTGTTCCTAGGCGCGAATGTCACCCCGCGCATCCTCATCGAGGTCTCCACCGCTGCCGCAGCCTATGATTTCGTGCGCGGCGGCGCGGGGCTGTCGATCGCGAACCCCTTCCCGATCTCGTTTCGCGGCGATCCGGATGTGGGCTTCCGGCCCTTCCGCCCGGTCATCCCCTACGAGACTTCCTTCATCCTGCCGGCGATGACCCCGCCCACGCCCGTAGCGCGGCGCTTCATCGATTTCGTGCGACAGCATCAGGATGAGGACGGCTACACAACCGCCCTGCGCAACACCTGATCAGCGCTTGAGCGCCAAAGCCACGAGGCTCACGATCTCGAACAGCATCTGCGCGCCGGCATGCGCAGTGTTAGTCGTTGCATCATATTGCGGCGCGACTTCCACCACGTCCCCGCCCACAATATCGAGCCCGGCAGCGCCGCGCAGCAAGGCCATCGCCTCGCGCGAGGAGAGCCCGCCGACCTCCGGCGTGCCCGTGCCCGGTGCGAAAGCGGGATCGAGGCTGTCGATATCGAACGACACATAAGTCGGCCCGTCACCGAGCACCGCCCGCGCACGCCGGATGGTTTCCTCGACACCGATGCAATGAAGTTCCTCGGCATGGATCACGGTCATGCCGGTCTCGTAGGAGAACTCCCAGAGATATTCGGCATTGCCGCGAATGCCGATCTGGATCACGCGTTTGGGGTCGAGCACACCGGCCAGCACCGCCTCGCGGAACGGCCCGCCATGGTGGAAGCGCGTGCCCTCGTAAGGCCCGCTGGTGTCACAATGCGCATCGATATGCAGCATGCCCACAGGTCGTTTCGCGCCGATCGCCTTGAGGATCGGCAGGCTCATCGAGTGGTCACCGCCTACCGAGACCGGTCGGCAACCGGCCTTTACCAGCGGATGATAGAACGCCTCGATATCCTCGTGGCTCTGCTCCAGGCTATAGCGCGAGCGGAACGGCACATCGCCGATATCGAAGACACCGGCCTCTGCCAGCGGCACGATCTTGTGGACATGGTGATAGGGCCCGATCCGCTCAACCTGCCGCACCGCCCGCGGGCCCAGTCGCGAGCCCGGCCGATGCGTGACCCCGAGATCCATCGGCACGCCAATGAGCGGGATATCGATGCCAGAGAAATCACCGTTCTCGGCTGCCTCCAGTCGCATCGGCGCGTCGAGGAAGGTGGAAATGCCCTCATAGGGCTTGGCGCGCCGATCCTTGCCCTTAAAGAGCAGGTCCACGACCTTCCGGAAATTCGGGTCCTGCACATCGCCGGCAGAGGCCGCGCCATACTTCGCGCGAAGACGCTCCAGTTCCTCGTTCGTCATGCCGTATACCTCGCCTGCCATCACGCTGCGAGAATGTCAGCGGATGCCGGCACTGGCAATGCGGCTCAGACAGTCACTTGCGCACCCATCTCCACCACGCGTCCCGTGGGGATGTGGAAGAAGTCCGTGGCGTTCGCAGCCATGCGCGAGAGGAAGATGAAAAGGTTATCCTGCCAGAGCGGCATGCCGGACGATGCCGCTGGCTTGATCGACCGCTTCGAGAGGAAGAACGACGTCTGCATGATGTCGAAATCAAGCCCGCGTCGTCGCGCCAATGCGAGGAAATGCGGCACGCGCGGTGTTTCCATATAACCAACGCGCACGATGATCGCCTTCACATCCTCGCTGAGTTCGTTGATTTCGAGCTTTTCGGCATCCGGCACGCGGGGGGAATCGGCGGTCTTGATGGTCAGCACGATGTTGCGCTTGTGCAGCACCTTGTTGTGCTTGAGGTTGTGGAGCAGCGCGCCCGGCGCGACCTCGGGGTCGCTAGTGAGAAACACCGCCGTCCCTGCCACGCGCACCGGCTTCGACTTCTCCAGCATCTTGATGAGATCAGGCAGAGGCACGGAATCGCGTTTGGTCTTATCATAGACAATCTTGGTGCCACGCACCCAGGTCCACATCATGGTAATGAGCACGAAGCCGAAAAGCAGAGGCATATAGGCGCCTTCGGGGATCTTCAGGCAGTTCGCGCCGAAGAAGATGAGATCCACCATCAGGAAGGGGATGCCAAGGCCCAGCACCTGCCACATCTTCCAGTTCCACACCTTGCGGGCCACGATGAAGAACAGAGCCGTATCCGCGAGCATCGCGCCGGTCACCGCAATGCCATAGGCCGAGGCGAGCGAGGACGAGGTCTTGAAGGTCACCACCAGCAGCACCACGCCCACTGCGAGGAAGCGATTGACCGGCGCGATATAGATCTGGCCAAGCTGGGTTTCCGAGGTGTGCTTGATCTCGATGCGCGGCAGAAGGCCAAGCTGCACCGCCTGCTGGGTGAGCGAGAAGGCCCCGGTGATCACGGCCTGGCTCGCAATCACGGTGGCGACACCGGTGAGGATCACCAGCGGCAGCAACGCCCATTCCGGTGCAAGCAGGAAGAACGGATCAGAAATCATCTTCGGATCATTGAGGTTCTTCAGCACGAAAGCACCCTGCCCGAGATAGTTCAGGGTCAGCGCCGGGAAGACAAAGC
>JALOTF010000072.1 GCA_025458025.1 Beijerinckiaceae bacterium
GGGCAGACCCGCCCGATGTGGGATTTCGAGGATGTCGGCGATTGGTGGACGCGCGCCGACCCGGCAGGCATTTTCCCCATCGTCGCGGTGCCCACCACCGCCGGCACGGGCTCGGAAGTGGGGCGCGCTGGCGTCATCACCGATGAAGCCACGCATACGAAGAAGGTGATCTTCCACCCGCTGATGATGCCGAAGGTCACGATCTGCGATCCCGAACTCACCGTCGGCATGCCGCGGATGATCACGGTCGGCACGGGGATGGATGCTTTCGCCCATTGCCTCGAGGCCTATTGCGGGCCGTTCTACCACCCGCTGGCCGATGGCATCGCGCTCGAGGGCATGCGGCTCGTGAAGGAATATCTGCCGCGCGCCGCAAAGGATGGCGCAGATATCGAGGCCCGCGCCCACATGATGAGTGCCGCCGCGATGGGGGCCACCGCTTTCCAGAAGGCTTTGGGCGCCATCCATGCGCTCAGCCACCCGGTCGGCTCGCTCTACAACACCCATCACGGCATGACGAATGCGGTTTTCATGCCCTATGTGCTGGAATTCAACCGCCGCGCGGTGGAAGAGAAGCTCGCACGCGTCGCGGCCTATCTCGGGCTCCAGCCGAGCTACACGGCCTTCCTCGATTTCGTGATGAAGCTGCGCGCGGAACTCGGCGTGCCGCACACGCTGAAGGAATTGGGTGTTGCGAACCCCGATATCCCGCTCATGGCCACGATGTCGCCGAATGACCCCACCGCCGGCGGCAATCCCGTGCCGCTCACCGAGGAGGCCTCGGCTGATCTCTTCCGGCGGGCGCTGGAAGGGCGGGTCTGATCCCGCCTTTTAGAAAGCGCCTCTTTACCTTCCGGAATGAATTGTGGCAGCCGCGCTTCAGCGTCTGCCATCGCTCTCTTTGAGAAGCTGCATTGTTTTTAGGCAGATTCCCCATCGTTTCGGGGCTGTTTCTGGCGTTTTGAGCCCAAAACCTCGCGTTATCGCCGGGCAGGGCTCGTTGATCGATTTAAGCCTTTGTTCCGGATTTCGCGTGAGGTTGCCGCTGATTGCTGAATGCAAGCCTCGGGGACCACATGGCCAGATTTTCTTTCGCGACCCTTTTTCGCCGTTTCGTGGCGGATCGCTCAGGCGCCGTCGCCATGGTCTTTGCCTTGAGCGCGGTCGGGATGCTCGGCGTCGGTGGCCTCGCGCTGGATTATGCGCGCGGTGCCCGTGCCAAGGCGGCCCTGTTTGCTGCGGCTGATTCAGCAGCGCTCGCCGGCGCCCGGTTCGTGGGAACGGCAGCCGAGCGCGAGGATGCGGCTCGTCGCACCTTTGAAGCCAACCTGAAGGCAAGCGATTACGGGCTCACCAATGTGAGCATGCGGCCGGAAAACGTGCAGCGCGAGGGCCGCAACTATGGCTATCGCGTGGGTGCTACGGGTGAATTGCCCACCTCCATCAGCAAGGTGCTGGGTTTCCAGGAAGTCGGCGTTTCCGTGCTGGCCGAGGCTATCGGCGTGCTCACGACGCCCACCGAAGTGGTGATGGCGCTGGATACAACCTATTCGATGACCGGCTGGAAAATCAGCACGCTGAAGGATGCCGCGACGCGCCTGGTGGATGACCTGCGGCCTCTCGCGCATGGCCCGGACAAGCTGCGCTTTGGTATCGTGCCCTTCGCGCAATATGTGAATATCGGTCTTTCGAACCGCAACAAGCCATGGATGAACGTTCCGGCCAATTGGACCGAGACGGTCAACTATTGCTACGATGATCGCCCGGTCATCGGCCAGAGCAACTGCCGCACGGAATATGTGCCGCCGACGCCGCCGAGCCCGCCGGGTACCTGCTACAATGACGGCGTGCCCTATAGCTGCGGCGGCAGCAACGGTTCGCCCGGCGGCAATCGGACTGTCTGCGATAACGTCTATGGGCCGGTTCAGAAGGTGTGCGGATCCTATCAGGTCCAGCATCGCTGGAATGGCTGCGCCGGATCGCGCAATCACCCGCTGAACACCCGCGATGACAGCTACGGAACCCGCATTCCCGGCATCATGGATGTGGAGTGCGGCACCGAGATCCTTGACCTGACGAGCAACACCACGCGTGTGAAACAGCATATCCAGTCGCTCACGCCGCAGGGCGAGACCTACATTCCCTCGGGGCTCATCTGGGGCTGGCGCATGCTCTCGCCGCAGGCTCCGCTGGAAACCGCGAATCCGCGTAATTCAGGCAACCAGGTGCGCAAGTTCCTGATCCTCATGACGGACGGCCTCAACACCAAGTCGCCGACCTATCCCTCGCATGACGGATCCGATGGCGCACAGTCGAACACGCTGGTGAGCGAGATCTGCCGGAATGTGGCCGCCGACACCGCGAATGCCATCACGATCTTCACGGTGGCCTTCGATGTGGCGGATAACGCAACCAAGAACCTCTTGCGCACCTGCGCGACCGCCACGAACGGGCAGTTCTTCGATGCCCGCAACTCCGCCGACTTCCTCGCGGCCTTCTCGAAGATCGGTATGACGATCGGCGAATTGCGCCTCACCAAGTAAAGGTCCGGGCGCGTTGCCGCGCCGCGCCATCGCATGCAAAACCCGGCTTCACAGCCGGGTTTTTGTTGTAGGAAACCGATAGGGCAAAGCGCGATCCGCGCGGGCCTCAGGCGACCCTGAGGATACGGTCGCGTGCGAATTCCGAGCCGAACTGCGCTTCCGCTGAAATCGGCCGGCCGAACAGAAAGCCCTGCGCATAGCGCGCACCCTCGAAGATCAGCATGTCGCGCTGCTGGGTGGTCTCGACGCCTTCCACCACAACATCGACGCCGAGATCATGCCCGAGGCCGAGGATCGCGCGGCGGATCGCCATATTCATGGTGCCGTCGTCGGTATCCTGCACGAAGGAACGGTCGATCTTGATCTTGTCGAAGGGGAATTTCTGGATGTAGCTCAGCGAGGAATGGCCGATGCCGAAATCGTCCAGCGCAATCTGCACACCAAGCAGGCGCAGTTGGCGGAGGATGTCGAGTGTGCGGCTGTCATCGTTCAGCAGCACCGATTCCGTGATCTCCAGGATCAGCCGGTGCGGCGCGAGGCCGGCCATGGCGAGCGCATTGATGACCGACACCGCAAGCTGGTGGTTGCGGAACTGCACCGAGGACAGGTTCACCGAAACCGATTTGTCCTGCGGCAGCTTTGCGAAGGTGCGGCAGGCCTGCCGGAGCGCGATCTCCCCGATTTGCAGGATAAGCCCGCTCTCTTCGGCGATTTCGATGAAATAGGCCGGCGAAAGCAAACCCTTCTGCGGGTGGTTCCAGCGGATCAGCGCCTCATAGGCCATTGGCTGGTTGTGTTCGAGATCGATGATCGGCTGATAGTAGAGCACGAATTCGTCATGCTGGATTGCGCGGCGGAGATCCTGCTCCACCTCACGCCGCGCGAGGATGGCCGCGGTCATGCCGTCATCGAAGAAGGCAAATGTGCCGCGCCCGTCGCGCTTGGCGCGGTAGAGTGCGATATCGGCCTTCTTCAGGAGTTCGTGGGGGTCTGTTCCATCCGTGGGAGCCAGGGCCACGCCCACGCTCGCGCCGACGAAGACGCGTTTGCCGCGCACCCGATAGGGCTGGGAAAGCCGGTGCACCACGCGCTTGCAGAGCTGGACGACCGTATCGCGGTCGCGCACCTCCGGCAGGATGATCGCAAATTCATCCCCGCCGAACCGGGCGGCCATGCCGGCGCGCGGCACCACGCGCGAGAGGCGGCGCGCTGCAAGGCGCAGCAGCACATCGCCCGCATCATGGCCCATCGTGTCGTTCACATCCTTGAAGTGATCGAGATCGAGGCAGAGGATCGCGAGTTCCTGCCCGCGCCGGTTGGTGGCGATGGCATTGCCGAGCTTTTCGAGGAAAAGCGTGCGGTTCGGCAGGTTGGTCAGCACATCATGCAAGGCAAGATGCTGGATTTCGCGCTCCGCCTTCTTGCGGTCGGTCGCGTCAATAACCATGCCCTCGTAATAGAGCGGATTGCCATCGGAATCCCGGACGATCCACGCCGATTCCGACACCCAGATGCGCTCGCGCGTGCGCACGCGATACACTTCCGAGACGAAATCCGACACGCGGCCCTCGCGTTGCATGGTCTCCGAGAATTCATCGCGCCGGCCTGGTTCCACATACCAGTCCCGCGCGAGATACTCGCCGGATTGCAGCATCTCCTCCTCGGAGGAGAAGCCGTTGAGCCGTGCGAGCGCCGGATTGGCGCGCAATTGCCGCCCGTCGAGCGAGGAGCGATAGATCCCGACAATCGAGTTCTCGAATAGCGAGCGGAACTCGGCTTCGGCCTGTGCCAGCCGCTCCTCGCGCAGACGCGCCTCGGTGACATCCGCAAAGGTGCGCACGGCACCGCCATCGGCAAGTGGAATGGTGCGGATATCGAGCACCCGGCCATTCGGTCGCTTGCGCTCATAGGCCTGGTATTGGTCCAGCACGCCGCCATTGCAGACAAACTGGATGAATTCCTGGCTCTGGCCCGCGAATTCGCCGCTGCTGATCTGGTATTCAACCAGCGTGCGGAACGGCATGTCGCGATGGAGCAACCCTTCCGGCAGGTCCAGCAATTCCGCAACGCGGGTGTTGAAATACTCGATCCGCCGGTCCGTGCTGATCTTCATCACGCCCTGCGAGACGTTCTCGATCGTCTCTTCCAGAAGGCGGCTCGCCTGTTCCACCGCGCGCTGGCGCTGCACGATATCGGTGATATCCGAGAGCACCCGCACCTCGCCACCCTCGGCCAGCTTGCGGCTCTGCACGCGCAGAACTGTGCCATCGGGGCGGGTGCGGTCGAAAATCCGGTTGTCGGGAACGTGGGCGTCGCTTTCGACCCATTGGCGGAAATCCGCCGCCATGGCCGAAAATTCGCCGCGGGCAATCATCCGGTCGATCAGCGTGCGGAAATGCGGATGCCCCTTGCATTCCTCATCGCGAAGGCCGGAGAACTCGAGAAAGCGCGGATTGTAGCCGCGAATGCGCCCCTCGGCATCAATCATCACGATGCCCTGGTCCACGCTGCCGAGCGTCATGTTCAGCGTGTTGGTCGCCTCCGCCAGTTCGGCGGTTCGGGCATCCACGGCAGCCTGAAGGTTCTGGTTGAGCTGATCAAGCTCCTCGATCAGCACGGCGATGGAATGCTCCGTGCGCCGTCTTTCGCGCGTGGCTTCCTCGTAGGCCTGCGAGACCAACGCGCAGAGCTGTTCCACATCAAGGGTGGAATCCGGAGCTGTTGCTTGCGCCAGCTGTTTTTCGAGAAGGCGATGAACCATTATGCGTCGCCGCTCGTTTCGGAGACCGTCAACACGGTCATGGTCTGATTATGCAATTGACAAAATCCTGAAGCAGAATGGGGTGAAATCTCGCCGTAGGAATAAAAGCCAATCAGGGCGTGCCGCGCATGCATAGCCTCGGCGGCGGCCTCCACCTCGTCCACGGCCTGCTGCCCCATGAGCAGGCGGCGCCCGATGCAGGAGACGAGCAGCGCCAGCCCTTCCGCCTCGGAACCCGCCTCGCCCTGGGCCATTCGCATGGCCTCGGCTGCGCTTTCGGTCATCCGGTCGGCATTGCCGCGCATCAATTGTGCGGACCAACCCTGTGGCATGTCGCCAGCAAAGGTCATCGCGCCACTCTGCTGGTCGATCGAGAGGATCGTGCGCACGACATCCTGCTCGGATTGCCCCTTCGGCTCGATGCGGAGGGGGAAGAGCAGGGCGGAGCCGGGAAGCGCGAGGAGGTCCTCCTCGTTGAGGTAGCGCCGATACAACTCGAAGGCCGGGCGGCCATCGAGCTCATGCAGAATGTTCCCCTCCGAACGCGTGATCGTGCGGCGCGGCCCGAAAGGCATCCAGCCACCGGCATTGCCGGTGTGGATCGAGAGATGCTCGCCATAAAGGCCGATGGCGGCCACGCGCCCCGGAGCAGGCGGCGCATCGGCGCCCACGAGGGTCTCCTCGAAGGCCGCGCCATCCCCGGCAAGGCCACCGCTGATTGTGACCGTTGGTCCGACGCTTTCTTGCAAGCCCGCAACAAGGGCGGTGCCGTTGACCATCAGGCCATCGGAAAACACGAGCATCGCGCGCAGGTCTGGCCGCGCGAGCGCGCGCCCGAGTTCGGCCCCGCAAGCACTGGAGGCGAGCGTATTCGAAACCTCGACGCAAGCGAGCTTCGCTTGCGAATCATGGAAGCTGACGGCGACCGCGAGCACCCGGTCGTCACAGATGCTGCGGCGGTCGAATTGGCCACCGGTCGAGCATCCAACAAGGAAAGATTGGGGAAATGCGGCTCGCAGAGCGTCAAAGCAGGCTGAGTCGGACAGCAGGGCGCGGGCCCCGAAATAAAGCACGAAATCCGGCACAAATCCCGCTTCACCCAGCCATGAGAGGCCAGAATCGGGATTCCAGTGAAATTGGCGTGTCCGCATGCAGCACCATCTTCTATGGTTTCCGCACTTTTAGGTCACAATTCCTAAAGAAACGTCTTTCTTGCAAAAAGGCATCGCCCCGGCTTGCACGTTTGTGCGGCAGGCCGGGGCGATGAATGTTCGGCAGTGCTGCGTTTCACGCGGCCTGCGGCGCAGGGCGCTTCACGACGCGCCAGACAAGCGGAGCGAGCACCGCCACCGCCGCGAGGATAAGCAGGGCCAGTGAGAGTGGCTTCTGGACGAAGATCATCAGGTCGCCGTTCGAGATGGTCATCGCGCGGCGAAATTCCTGCTCGGCCATCGGCCCGAGGATCATTCCGATGATCACCGGCGAGGTCGGGAAATCGAACCGCCTCATCATGAAGCCCATGAAGCCCACGATGTAAAGCAGGACGAGATCCACCACCGAGCGGCTGATGCCATAGGTGCCGATGGTCGCGAAAACGAGAATGCCCCCGTAAAGCAGCGGCTGCGGGATCTTCAGGATCTTCACCCACAGGCCCACGAGCGGCAGGTTCAGAACCAGCAGCATCACGTTGCCGATGAAGAGCGAAGCGATCAGCGTCCAGACAAGCTGCCCCTGTGTCGCAAGAAGCTGCGGGCCGGGATTGATGCCATAGCTCTGGAAGGCCGAGAGCATGATCGCGGCGGTGGCCGAAGTCGGCAGACCGAGCGTCAGCATCGGCACGAGCACGCCCGCAGCGGAGGCGTTGTTCGCCGCCTCCGGCCCTGCCACGCCCTCGATGGCGCCATGGCCGAATTCTTCCGGGTTCTTCGAAAGCTTCTTCTCGGTGTAGTAGGAGAGGAAGGTCGGGATTTCTGCACCACCCGCCGGCATCGCGCCGATGGGGAAGCCGAAGGCGGTGCCGCGCAGCCAGGGCTTCCAGGAGCGCTTCCAGTCTTCCTTGGTCATGCCCACCGGGCCCTTGATGTCGATGACCTCTTCGTCGACCTTCTTCTGGGTTGCGAGGTGAAGCGTTTCGCCCACCGCAAAGAGGCCGACCGCCACGATCAGCACGTTGATGCCGTCCAACAGTTCCAGAATGCCGAAGGTGAAGCGCGGCTGGCCCGATTGCAGGTCGATGCCGATCATGCCGAAGAACAGGCCGATCGCCAGAGCCGTGAGGCCTCGCAAGGCGGATGACCCCAGCACCGCCGAAACGGTGACGAAACACAGGATCATCAGCGAGAAATACTCCGCTGGCCCGAATTTCAGTGCCAGTTCCACCACCGGCTGCGCGAGAAACGTAATGCCGAGGGTGCCGAAGGTGCCAGCTACGAAGGAGCCCACAGCGGCGGTGGCGAGTGCCGCGCCCGCGCGGCCTTTCTTCGCCATTTTGTGCCCCTCCATCGCTGTGATGATGGTTGCACTCTCACCCGGCGTATTGATGAGGATGGAGGTGGTCGAGCCGCCATACATCGCGCCGTAATAGATGCCGGCAAAGAGAATGAAGGCCGAGGTCGGGTCCACCTTGTAGGTGATCGGCAGCAGCAGTGCGATGGTGAGGCCTGGCCCGAGGCCCGGAAGCACGCCGATGGCCGTGCCAACCGTGACGCCCGCCAAGGCCCAGAGCAGGTTCATGGGCGTCAGCGCATTGGCGAAGCCCTGCATCAATAGTCCGAGTGTATCCATGACAATGTCCCCCGCGAAGCGCCGCCGGTGGCGGGATCAGCCTCGCGCCTGCCTCAGATGAGCGACTCGATCAGGCCGGAGCCGATCTTGTAGCCGAGAATGCGGTCGAACCCGACATAGGAGATGATCGCCAGCGCAAAGCCGATCGCTCCGTCCCGCAGCCATTTGTCGCTGCCGAAACCCCGTGCCACCAAAGCAAACATGATGGTGGAGGCGAGGATGAAGCCGATCCACTCGATGAGTGCGGCATTGATGACGAGCCCCAGCGTGACCCAGCCCAGCGATCCCCATTCGCTCAGCGTGCCTTCCTGGTCCGCCGCCCAGCCGCCCTTGAAGGCTGCGAGAAGCAGCATCACCCCAAGCACGAGCAGGAAAACTGCCACGAACCAAGCGAAGGCGGATGGGCCGACTGTGGTGTAAAGCACCTGCGGAATCAGCGTGGTCTGCCACGCTGCGGCAAGGCCAAGTGCGACGACGCCGAAAGCCACCAGCTTGTGCGGCAGCGTCGATTCAATGTGTTCGGATAATGTTGGGTCCGACATGGCCGTTCCAGTCCCCCTCTGGATCGATTGGACATTCTTGCAGCGAAGCCTGCTTCGCCACGCATTTCAATGGTTCGTTTTGTCCCGGCGAAAAAAGACGAGGCGATTTTCATCGCCTCGTCGAAACTTCAGAGCCGGGAGGATCAGCTGGCGAGGCCAAGATCCTTGAGGATCACGGTCGTATCCGCCACGTCCTTTTTCACATATTCGCCGAACTTGTCGCCGGAGAGGTAGATTCCCTCCCAGCCACGGGTTTCGAGCGTCTTCTTCCAGGCTGGGCCATTGACCATCTTGTCCATCAGGGCCACCAGCGCATCACGCTGGGCCGTGGTGATGCCCGGCGCACCGAACACACCGCGCCAGTTCCACAGAACCACATTGATACCCTGCTCCTTGAGCGAGGGCACGTTGTTCTGCTTGGCTTCCGAGGAAACCGCCAGCGCACGCAGCTTGCCGGCCTTGATCTGCTCCTCGAACTCGCCATAGCCCGACACGCCGGCCGAGACCTGGTTGCCGAGCAGAGCCGCCTGGGCCGGGCCACCGCCCGCGAAGGCGACATAGCTTGCCTGGCGCGGATCGACGCCATTCGCCTTGGCGATCTGGCCCACGAGAATGTGGTCCGCGCCGCCGGCAGAACCGCCAGCCCACGACACCGACTTCGGCTCCTTCTTGAGCTGCGCCACAAGGTCGCCCATGGTCTTGAACGGCGAGGCCGCCGGAACCACGACAACGAGCGCTTCACCCGTGAGACGAGCGATCGGGGTCACGTCGAGGATGGTCATCGGGCTCTTGTTGGCGATGCCCGCGCCGACCATCACCATGCCGCCGATCATGATGGCGTTGCCCTGGCCCTTCTTCTGGCCCACGAAGCGGGGCAGGCCGACCATGCCGCCGGCGCCGCCGACATTCTCGATCTTGAATTCGCTGAGGAGGCCGTCGGCCCGCATCGCGGCTTCGATCGCGCGGCCCGTCGCATCCCAGCCGCCGCCCGGGGCTGCCGGAATGAAGACATCGAGGCTGGTGATCGCCTGGGCCTGCGCCGGGATAGCCAGCGGCAGGCCGAGGCCTGCGAGTGTTGCACCGGCGGCGCCCGCCTTCAGAAGTTCACGCCTTGTCGTCATCTGGGTTCTCCCTGTTGAACCGTTTGTTTTGATTTTTTGCAGGGGGAGAAGTCCCCCATCACGCCACATGGTGTCAACCGACTCTATGGCGAAATCGTGAATTCGGAAAAAACATGCTTGTTCTTATTGAAGCAACGCAGTCTCGTTGAACTTAAAGTTGACAGTGCAGCCGTCCACCGTCTCATCCTACACTCGAATTTGTTCTCTGTTTTGGTCAAATCTAAGCTGGTTTGCTTTTTGCTCCCGAGACTCCGGACTTTTTTTTCGTTTCTCGCGAAAAAATAGGACGTTGTTCTGAGTTCGGTCAAGTCCGTTATCATGAACGCGCTTAACGGCGGCCGCTTCTCGCGCATCTTCCGCGCGGAATGATCAGCCGGGATAGCGATGCCAGTTGCCGGCGGGATCACGGATCTCAAGGCCGTCTTCGCCCTCGCGCAGGTAATCCGGCCCGATGGGAACCTTGCCATGCCCGCCCGGCAGATCGAGCACGTAAGCGGGGATCGCCGGACCGGAGAGATGCCCGCGCAGGGCCCCGTAAATCGTCTGTCCCTCGGCAATGCTCATGCGAAAATGGCTCGTTCCCGGCGCAAGATCCGGGTGATGCAGGTAGAGAGGGCGGATGCGATTGGCCGCCATGGTGCGGAAGAGGCGCGAGAGTGTTTCAGCCTCGGAATTCACGCCTTTCAGCAGAACGGTCTGGCCGAGCAGCACGATTCCGGCATCTACGAGGCGGTTGATGGCAGTTTCGGCAGCGGCCGTGAACTCACTTGCATGGTTCGCGTGGATGGCGACACTCACCGCCTTGCCCGGAATTTTGAGCGCATGCGCCATCTCGTTGGTCACACGCTCCGGCGTCACCACCGGCACGCGGCTGTGCCAGCGCACGAGGCGGACATGCGAGATTTCCGCGAGACGCTTGCCCATCGCGGCGATGCGTCGCGCCGAGAGCATCAGCGGGTCGCCACCCGTGAAGATCACCTCGAAGATCGCCGGATGATCCGCGATATAGGCGAAAACTGCGTCGAGTTCAGCATCATCAAGCGTGCCGTCACCATCCGGCCCCACCATCTCGCGGCGAAAGCAGAAGCGGCAATAGACCGGGCAGGCATGCAGCGCCTTGATGAGCACGCGATCCGGGTAGCGATGCACGAGACCCTTCACCGGTGAATGCGGGTGATCGCCGATGGGATCGGGGTTTTCCTCGGGCGTGGTCTCAAGCTCGCGCGCATCCGGTAGGAATTGCTCGGCGATGCCCGACGCGCCCTGCCGAATGAGTTCAACCATGGCCGGCGTAACCGCTACGGCATAACGCGCTGCGACGGCCTCCAGTTCAGGCGATGCGCCGTCCTGGAGCAGGGCGGCTGTTGCCAGATCATCGATGCTGCGCAGGGTCTTCATGCGCCCTCGCCGAAGGGAAACGGCGTGGCGATCACCTCATGCACGCTTTCCACCCCCGCCGCGAGCATGGCGAGGCGATCGAAGCCGAGGGCCGCACCAGAAGCGGGCGGCATATGCGCGAGGGCCGCGAGGAAATCCTCGTCCAGCGGGTAGCTTTCCCCATAAAGGCGCTGCTTCTCGGCCATATCGGCCTCGAAACGCCGGCGCTGCTCGTTCGGATCGGTGAGTTCGCCGAAGGCATTCGCAAGTTCCACGCCGCAGACATAAAGCTCGAAGCGCTCGGCGAAGCGCGGATCATCCGGGCAGGGGCGGGCGAGGGCGGCTTCGGAGATGGGGTAGCGATCGAGGATCGTCGCGCAGCCCTGCCCGAGATGCGGCTCGATGCGCTCGCTGAGGATGCGCGAGAAGATATCGCCCCATGTGTCATCCGCCGCGATCCGCACGCCGATGCGCGTGGCCTCTGCCGCAAAGGCCTCGCGATCCGTGAGGCACGCTTCCAGCGCGATGCCGGCATGGTGCTGGAATGCCTCCACGAGGCTCAGCCGCTCGGGTTCGGCGGTAAGGTCGCAGGTCCGGCCCCGAAACCGCGCTTCCTGCCGCCCTCCGATCTCGCTCGCGAGGTGCAGCAGGGCTGCGCAATCGGCCATCAACGCGGTGTAATCCTCTGGTTTTGTTTGCTTTGCCGAAGGGGTGGACGGAAAACCGGAGGCCACTTTTCCTGCCCCTTTGGCACGATACCATTCGAGCATCGAGAATTCCGGCGCATGAAGCCGCGAGGCCTCGCGAGCGCGGAACACGGGCGCGAACTGGAAGATGCGCTCTTCGCCCGCCGCCAGAAGCTTCTTCATCGCGAATTCGGGCGAGGTGTGTAGGTAACCGCTCGCGCGCTCACCCGCCATATCGATCCAATGCGCCTCGAAGGCATGGAGATGCGTTTCGTTGCCGGGCGAGACCTGCACGAGGCCTGTCTCGACTTCCCAGAAATCCTCGCCCTCGAAATGCGCGCGGATCGCCGCCTTCAGGCGCGCACGAACCTGCAGCGCCGGGCGACGGCGCGTATGGGTTTCGTGGAGCCAGAAGGGCGTTGCGGGCATGGAAGTGCAGGATTCCTCACGCGAAAGGGTTGGCGTTTTTCAAGGAAGCGGCTATGGAGCCGCAACTTTCGAAAAGCAATCGCGCTTCCAATCAATCGGGGTTTTCCGTGGTCAAGGTCATCGCTTCCTCCATCCGCAAGGGCAATGTCATCGAGGTGGATGACAGGCTCTATTCCGTGATTTCCGCGGAAAGCTTCTTCCCCGGCAAGGGCACGCCGACCACGCAGATCGATGGTCGCCGTCTCTCGGATGGGGTGAAATCCACCTTCCGCTACCGCACGACCGAGCAGGTGGAAAAGGCTTTCGTGGAAGAGAAGGATTACTCCTACCTCTACCCGGATGATAACGGCTTCATCTTCATGGATCAGGAGAATTTCGAGCAGGTGACCGTCTCGGGCGATACGATCGGCGACGGCGTGGCCTATCTGCAGGAAGGCATGATCGTGAAGCTCGGCGTGTTCAACGGCGTCGCGGTGACCGTGAGCCTGCCGCAGCGCGTGATCCTCGACATCACCGAAACCGAGCCGGTGACCAAGGGCCAGACGGCCTCTTCTTCCTATAAGCCGGCGATCCTCTCGAACGGCGTGCGCACGCTCATCCCGCCGCATGTCACCGCCGGCACGCGCGTCGTCATCAACACGGAAGACGGCTCCTACGTGGAACGCGCGAAGGATTGATTGTGGCAGGCCCTTGCGGGCTACTGGCAACAGGCATAGCGTCACCCCCGGGGAAACTCGGGGGTTTTTTATGGTCTATCATAGGGTTGCAGGCGTCACGCAGGCCGTATTTCTGGGGTTGGCGCTGGCCATGCCGGCATTCGCGCAAACTGCGCCCGCGCCGGCGGCACCAAAGGTGGATCTGAAGCTTTTCGAGAGGGCGGAGGTGGATCGCTCGAAGGGGTGTTCCTTCGCGCTATGGCAATCGAACCGCGACCCGGAGAAGGATCGCTACGCCTATATCTTCGTCGAGAATATCGGCCGGAACAGCGTGCGTGAGAATGCCCGCATCAAGGTCGGCAATGATGTGCTCACGTTCAGGCGCGTGGCGGTGGGCGGCGCGCAGGAATTCGGCAACAAGACCTTCCCCAACGCGCTCTACAAGGCCGACAAGGATGCGAGCTACCTCATCCTTGATCTGAAGCTCGCGGTGGCGCCCGGCGAGATCGTAGAAGCGCAAGGCGGCTCCATGACGGTGATCCGGCCCGGATTTTTGCCTTTCGTGGCGGAGGTGAAGGGCGAGATCGGCTGCAACATTCCCAATGCCAACCCGGCGCCCGCCGCACCGGCTGCCCCCGTGCCGAAGCGCTCCGAAGCGCCAGCGCCGCAGATTGAAAAGATGGGCGGCAGCCCGGCGATGTTCGAGAAATACAAGGTGCCCGGCAACAAGATCCCGCGCGGAATGATTGCGCTCGCCGAGCAGAAGATGGGCTGCATGCAGGAGGTGATGAAGAGCCTTGGTGCGACCGGTTATTCCATGAGCGAGGAAAGCGCGCTGTGGGAAATTGCCTGCGATACCTTCGCCTATCAGGGCCATTCGGTTTTTGCGATCGTCTATACGCCGGACCCGGCGAAACAATTCGAATTCGTGATGTTCGATGGCCCCAAGGGCAAGGTGCGCTCCACCGATGCCAACCAGCTGATGAGCCCGAGCTGGGACATCAGGAACCGCATCGTGACCGGCCTTTCCAAGGGCCGCGCGCAGGGTGATTGCGGCACGCTGGAACGCCACAAGCTGGGCGCGGACGGCCAGTTCACGCTGATCGAATATCGCGAGAAAGAGCAATGCGATGGCAAGATGGTGTCGCCGCAGCAATGGCCACTGGTCTACAAGCGTTGATACCGATCGGATTTATGCATCAATCCCCGCTTGATCCGCCTGCCTGCCGGGCCTAATCCGGGCCGGGTTTTTCCGTTCTTGCGAGGCATCATGTCCAATCCCCTGCTGGTCGAAATCACGCGCGGCGGCATCGTCGAGAGCGGGCATACCGGCGCTTTCGCCGTGGTGGATTCCGAAGGCAGCGTGGTGCTCGCCATGGGCGATATTGAGCGGCCCATTTTCCCGCGCTCGGCCGTGAAGGGCTTCCAGGCCCTGCCGCTGATGGAAAGCGGCGCGGCGGAGCGCTTCCAGCTTACGGATTCCGAACTCGCGCTCGCTTGCGCCAGCCATTCCGGCGAGGAACGGCACACCGAGACAGCGGCCTCCATGTTGGCGAAGGCCGGGCAGGGCGAGGCCTGCCTCGAATGCGGTGCGCATTGGCCCATGGGCGAGAAGGCCGCGCGGGCTTTGGCCGCAGCGGGCATCAAGCCCTCGGCGCTCCATAACAATTGCTCGGGCAAGCATTCCGGCTTCATCTGCGCTGCGGTGGAAATGGGCCACGACCCCAAGGGCTATATCCAGCCCGAGCACCCGACGATGCGCGAGATCACCCACGCGCTTGAAACCATGACTGGCTATAACCTCTCGAACGCCGCGCGCGGCGTCGATGGCTGCTCGATCCCGACTTTTGCCATCCCGCTGAAGAACATCGCAGCGGGCTTCGCCCAATTCGCAAGCGGTGCAAGGCTGTCGGCCTCGCGTGCGAAGGCGGTCGCGCGGCTCAGGCAGGCGGTGGCGGCGTCGCCGTTCCATGTCGCGGGCACGGGCCGTTTCGACACGGTGGCGATGGAGGTTCTGCGCGAGCGCGCCTTCATCAAGACTGGTGCTGAAGGAGTCTATTGTGGCGCGCTGCCGGAACTCGGCCTCGGCATCGCGCTGAAGATCGACGATGGCGCGACCCGCGCGTCGGAGACCGTGATGGCAGCACTCCTCACGCGCATCCTCGAACTCGGCAACGAGGCGAAGGTCGTCACTGAGCGGCTCGATCACCAGATGAAGAACTGGAACGGGCTGGAAGTCGGGCGCATGCGCCCGGTGGCGGCTCTACGCGGCTAAGTGCGACCTGCAAAAGCAATTTCAAGCGAAGTGGTCACTGGTTCGCGTGAAGAAATTGCGATAAACGCGAAAAAAGCACGAGACGTCGCGCCACGTCAGCGCTGCCCGCGAGCAGAGGCCGGAACGCGATGCCGCGCGGGTCGCCCATGCGCTTCACGCGCGGGATATGCACGAAAACCACGGGTGTTCCCGCCGGGGTGCCACGCAGCGCGCAGCGATAAGCTGCGTTACAGAGATAGGGCCCGGCATTCTGCGAGAGTTGCACCGGGTTGCCTGCATTGCGCAGGATATCCCGCAGGCGCAGCATGGGCGCGCGCCCCCTGATGATCGCCGGGCCGTTATCGAGGCTAGCGCGTTTCGGCAAGCGCCCCGAGGCGTCCCGCGCGGTACGGCTCGCCTGATTGCGCGCGACAATCTCGATGCACACGGCTTTTCGCTTTGCCGCCACGCCGAACATCAGGATCGCGCGCGGGCGCTTTTCCAGCAGTGGCGTGAGGGCCGCTTCGGTCGGGCCGTAGCTCACGGGCAGGATGGCGTGGCGCACTTTCCAGCCCAGCCGCTGCCAGCCCGGTTCGTGCGCCAGTGCCTTCACCAGGCGGGCAGACGGATTGACGGATACGCCGGGAAACGCGTCGAAACCGGTGATCAGCAGATCGGGCCGCATCCGCTCACTGCGCCGCGACCGGTGGCTGCGAATAACCAAGCTTCTGGTTGAGCCCATCGAGCAGGCTCGCGGCGGCCTCGGCGATGTTCGTGCCGGGCGGGAAGATCGCGGCAGCGCCCGCTTCCATGAGCGCCGCGAAATCCTGCGGGGGGATCACGCCGCCCACGACGATCATGATATCCGCACCGCCCTCGGCGATCAGTGCTGCCTTCAGCGCCGGCACAAGCGTGAGATGGCCGGCCGCGAGTGAGGACACGCCCACGACATGCGCGTGGCCGGCTACGGCCTGTTTCGCGACCTCCTCGGGCGTGGCGAAAAGCGGACCGATCTCGACATCGAAACCGAGATCGCCGAAGGCCGAGGCCACGACCTTCTGCCCGCGATCATGCCCATCCTGCCCGATCTTCGCGACGAGGATCTTGGGCTTGCGGCCCTCGTTCTCGGCGAAGGCCTGCACCATGCCGGTGGCGCGGGAAACAGCCGGGTTATCCTTGCCCACGGTGTCGCGGTAAATGCCGGAGACGACACGGATATCCGCCTTGTGGCGGTTCCACGCCTTCTCCAGCGCGAGGCTGATCTCGCCCACGGAGGCGCGGGCACGCGCGGCATCCACGGCCAAAGCCAGCAGGTTGCCGTTGCCGGAACGGGCCGCGTTTTCGAGGGCGCCGAGCGCCGCATTCACCGCCGCCGGATCGCGGCTGGCGCGCAACTGCTTCAGCTTCTCGATCTGGCGGGCGCGCACGGCGGCGTTATCGACCTGCATGATGTCGAGCGGCTTTTCATCCAGCGGTTTGAACTGGTTGACGCCGATGATCGCCTGCTCGCCGCTATCGATGCGGGCCTGCGTGCGTGCCGCGGCTTCCTCGATGCGGAGCTTGGGGATTCCGGCCTCGATGGCCTTCGCCATGCCGCCGAGCTTCTCCACCTCCTGAATGTGGCTCCAGACCCGCGCGGCGAGATCGCCCGTGAGTTTCTCGACCATGCGGGAGCCGCCCCACGGGTCAATCAGGCGGCAAGTGCCGCTTTCCTGCTGGATCAGGATCTGCGTGTTGCGCGCGATGCGGGCGGAAAAGTCGCTGGGCAGTGCGAGGGCTTCATCCAATGCGTTGGTATGAAGTGATTGCGTGCCGCCCTGCGTGGCCGCGAGCGCTTCGATCATCGTGCGCGGCACGTTGTTGAACACGTCCTGCGCCGCGAGGCTCCATCCCGAGGTCTGGCAATGCGTGCGAAGGGCGAGCGACTTTTCGCTCTTCGGGCCGAAATCCTTCACGATCTTCGCCCAGATCAGGCGCGCGGCCCGCATCTTGGCGATTTCCATGAAGAAGTTCATGCCAATCGCCCAGAAGAACGAGAGGCGTGGCGCAAAAGCATCGATATCGAGGCCCGCAGCGGTGCCCGCGCGCAGATATTCTAGGCCGTCGGCGAGGGTGTAGGCGAGTTCGAGATCCTG
>JALOTF010000129.1 GCA_025458025.1 Beijerinckiaceae bacterium
GAAGGCCGACGAGAGGTCCGACTTGAAGGTGGTCAGGGCGGCGATGATGGCAGCGGCCATCAGGGCGGCGATGAGCGAATACTCGATCGCGGTGGCGCCAGACTCGTCCTTCATGAAACGGTTGAAAATCGACATGTTGTGCTCCTTTGTTCTGCTCCAAGGTCTTCGGCCACCCGTCCTCTCGGGAAACGGCTTGGGCCGGAAACAAGGTGAAGCTAGCCCGCTGACCTTGCCTGCCGGTTAATGCGATCAGAAAATCACCAAGAATTCGCGGACATGGATTCCCGTGGTTAAGATAATGAAAAGCCGACATCGCCGATTTCTGACGAGATACTAGGGTTGTCGATAAATAAATGTAAGCAATAGCGCTGTCGTGTACTTGGTAGAATCGTGGTCTTGTTGCCAATTTCAGTGCTAAGAGTCCCTTAATTGGGGCTGATGCTGCCGAGGCGATCAGCCTTTCGCGGGTCGAAAGGCAGGTGAATCGCGTCAAGGGCCGTCGTAGCGGTCAAAAGATCATGCGCAGGCACAACGTGATCCCCGCGCAATGCTTGAACAGAACCGCGACAAAGCCGTTGCTTTACGGAATGTTCACCATGATTTGCCAATGCTGGCGGTGGCGGGTCGCATAGGCGGCGCTGCCTTCTGTTCACGAGGTGCGCGATGTCCCGGCTCCATTTTCTTGTCGCCCTGGCGATGCTGGCTGCGCCGGCTGTCCTGAATCCCGCCCGAGCCAACGAGGCGGCGCCGGACCAGATTGCCGTTTTCCTCGATCAGGCGAAGCTTCTGAAGCTTCCGAATGGCACGGAAACGATCATTGTCGGCAATCCGGCTATTGCGGATGTGAACGTGCAGCGCAATGGCGTGCTGGTGATTACCGGCCGCATGCCCGGTCGCACGAACTTCATCGCTCTCGACATGAACGGCACGATCATCTCGGAATCTTTTGTCTCGGTCACGGCCGCACAGGGGCAGAACCTCACGGTTATGCGGGGTACGGATTCCGCGCATTATCATTGCGCGCCCAATTGCCAGCCGACTTTGGTGCTGGGCGATGAGGACAAGCATTTCGCCCGCACGAACGACCAAACCACGCGTCGTGATGCTCTCGCCAACCAGAACGGTCCGAAGCGCTGAGCGCTGACAGGCCCCAGCTGCGGGGCGGATCTTATTGAAACAGCGCACGCGCGTGCGAGGCGCGTGCCCGCGCTCTACGCTGCCGGACAGGGTAAAGATCGCGTTAAAGTTGCGCGAAGCATTTTCCTCGCCTTCCGAAACTGAAAGTCAAGGTGTTCTTGGTATTGCTGGTGTTGTCACGGAAGAAGGCTCAATCCTCTTCCGTCGGGGAATGGATCAGCGGAGCCAAGGGATGGCGGAGAATTCAGAGATAACGCGCAGAGGCTGTGCCCGGCGGAGAGCCCGGCTTTTCCTGCGCAACCGCAAGGGTGCAACCGCGGTTGAATTCGCGATGATTGCACCGCTCTTCTTCGGATTTCTGTTTGCGATCCTTGAGACCGGCACTTTGTTCCTGCGCGCCACCGCGATGGAAGCCGGCGTTGAGGAAGCCAAGCGCATGACCATGACCGGCCAGGTCGCAGGTGCTGGCACGGGGCCGGCGCAGGAAGCGGCCTTCCGCGCTGCCTTCTGCAACCAGGTGGGCTGGATCATCCCTTGCAGCCAGGTGAAATTCGACGTCCGCGCCTTTACGACCTTCGGGGTCGCGGCGATGCCGAATCCGGTCTCGGGCGGCGTCTTCAATCCGGGCGGGCTGCAGTTCAATCCCGGCCAGCCCTGCCAGATCGTGGTGATCCGCGCCTATTACGAGGCGAAGAGCATAACCGGTTTCATTCGGAACGACGTGGCGAACCTTGGCAATGGCAACGTGCTTCTGGGCGGCTCTGCTGCCTTCAAGAACGAGCCGTTCGGCGCCTGCTGAGAAGAGGTTGACATGATGCCCGTGCTTCCCGTCCGGCATTTGCGCCGGCTCACCCGCCAGGCCTCCCTGGTTCTCCGCCGGTTCCGCAAGAGCCGTTCCGGCGTCGCTGCGACCGAGTTCGCGCTGATGGTCCCGGCAATGATGATGATCTGGGTCGGCATGGTGGTTGCAACCGATGCGCTGACTGCGGACAAAAAGGTGACGCTGCTGACCCGCACGCTCGCCGACATGACCACGCAGATGCAGGCCGTGAGCCAGGCCGACATGGATTCGATCTTCCAGGCGACGGAAGCCGTGATGTGGCCGCAACCGGCCGAACGGCTGGGCATGCGCGTGACATCCTTCGATATCGACGGCGCGAGCAAGGTTTTCGTGGATTGGTCCGTGACGCCCTCGAATGCCGCCCTGCGTGGGTCGTTCACGCCGCTTGCACGATGCTCCAGCTCTACCGTGGTACCAGCCGGGCTGCGCATCGCACGCACTTCGATCATCTATGCCGAGGTGACGATGCGCTATCAGGCCTCCGTGGCCAGCCAGGTCGTTGACCAGATGTTCAAGGGGGCGGCGTCGGGGGGCGAGATGCCACTGGGGGATCGCCTGTTCATGCGGTCGCGCCAGGCGAACAAGGTGCAGTTCAACCCCGCACCGGCCGGGCCTTGCCCGGGCTTCGTGAACTGACGGATTTCTCTTCCGCGCCAGCCAGCATGTTGGTCTTGCGGGAGGGGTGGTAGCAGTGAGTGGACTTGAACCACCGACCTCAGCATTATGAGTGCCGCGCTCTAACCAGCTGAGCTACACTGCCATCCGCTGCGAGCCTTAGAAGCGCCGGCCTTGCGCTGTCAAGTCCGGCGATTCCCCCAGCCCATAATTCCGCGTCATGCCGCCAGTGGTGCACGCTCCGCCCGCCGATCCTTGAGGCGGATGAGCGTGAAATAGTGGATCGGCCCATGCGGGTCGACATCGTGAACCTCGAATCCGCGGCTGGCCGCCCAGTCCCGCAAGCGCTGGAGCGGGAAATTCGCGCGCCAGCCGAGTTTCTTGGCCAGCGGCGCCACCACGGTTTCAAACGCGGCCATCGGGCCTTTTTCCGCGCCGATATGGTTCACCAGCACGATCTCGCCGCCGGGGCGCAGCACGCGCATGAATTCATCGAGCGCGGCCTCCGCATCCGGCACCAGCGTAATCATGAACATGCCGGCCACGGCATCGAAGGTGCCATCGCGGAAGCCGAGCCGGCAGGCATCCATCACAGCAAGGCCGGTGATGTTCTTCAGGCCTTGCGCGGCGATTTTCTCCTCGGCCTTGTGCAGCATGGGCTTCGAGAGATCGATGCCCGTCACCTCGGCCTCCGGCGGATAATAGCCGAGTGCCAGGCCTGAACCGACGCCGACCTCCAGCACGCGATTGCCATTTTCCATTGCCGCCCGCACCGCCTTCAGCTGCGAGGGCTGGAGCATCTTGTGATAGACCTTGTCGTAGAACGGGGCCCATTTCTCATAGGCTTTCGTGATCGTTGTGAGCGACACATCCTTCACGGCGGTGGAATCACGCATGCAAGGCTCCTGAAAAGGGCTTTAGGAAATGGCTGAAACCGGTTCGCCCGTCTTCGCGAGCGGGGCGATATGCCGTTCGCGCTGGCGCATTATGGTGCCGCCACCGAGAACGCGGGCACCCGCGCCTTCGCCATCATAGAAAACGCAGGCCTGCCCTGGCGCCACGCCTTCCTCGCCGTCGAGAATCTCGACCACGAAGCCGCGTTCATCGTTGCGCAGCAAAGCCGGCTTCGGCGCACGGGTGGAGCGCACGCGCGCCTGAATGGCGAGGCCTTCCGGTGGAATCGGCGTGTCACCCAGCCAGTTCACGTCCCGCAGCGGGATTTCGCGCACGGCGAGAGCCTCGCGCGGGCCGACGATGACCTCGGACCGGTCCGCATCGACGCGGATGACATAAAGCGGCTCGCGCGCGGCAATGCCGAGGCCACGGCGCTGGCCAATGGTGTAGCGGAACGTGCCCTCATGCTGGCCCAGCACCCGGCCATCAAGATGCCGGATCGCGCCGGGGCGATCTGCCTCCGGCTTCAGCTTGCGCACGAGTTCGGCGTAATTCCCCGAGGGGACGAAGCAGATATCCTGACTATCTGCCTTCTCGGCATTGGAGAGCCCGATGTCGCGCGCAATGGCGCGGGTCTCTGCCTTCGTCATGCCCGCGAGCGGAAAGCGCAGCTTTTCAAGCTGCGGCTTTGTGGTCGCGAAGAGGAAGTAGCTCTGATCACGGTCGAGATCGATCGGGCGGAAGAGCCCGCGGCCACCTCCGGCCAGCGCACGGCTTTCAACATAATGGCCGGTCGCGAGGCAGTCGGCGTCGAGGTCCTGCGCAAAAGCGAGCAAATCACGGAACTTCACCGTGCGATTGCACTCGACGCAAGGGATGGGCGTTTCGCCACGCGCATAGCTGTCGGCGAAGCTCTCGATCACGTCCTCGCGGAAGCGGCTTTCGTAATCGAGCACGTAATGCGGAATACCCAGCTGCTGCGCCACATTGCGCGCATCCTGAATATCGCGCCCCGCACAGCAGGAGCCTGTGCGGTGGGTCGCCGCGCCATGATCATAGAGCTGGAGGGTGATGCCGATCACCTCGTAGCCGGCGCGCGCCATCAAGGCCGCCACGACCGATGAATCAATGCCGCCAGACATCGCGACGACCACGCGTGTCTTTCCGGCAGGCTTGGCGATGTCCAGTCCGTTCAGTGTCATTGATCATCTCGCCGGAATTCAAGGGTCCGGGATCAGGCGATGCATAAGGCTTTTGGGACGAATGTTCCAGTCTCGTCGGCGAAAAGCGGCAGAATTTGCCGGGTCAGGGCAGGGTTTCAGGCCTCCCAAGGGGCGGATTTCAAAAAATATACAAATATAACAATATTTTACAAT
>JALOTF010000073.1 GCA_025458025.1 Beijerinckiaceae bacterium
CGGGAGAAATGCACGGAAATATCCGCCATGCCCTCCTGCGTGCCGCCGAACCAAACGCAAGCGAGCGCGCCATCGCCGAGGGTCATCAGGTTCGCGGCATGGTTCTGCGGGCAGGGCGAGGGCAGGAAGGCTTCCTGCTGGCCCTGAAGCCCGTCGCGCGGCCGGAGAATTCCATCCATGCGTCCCGAAACATCATCGCCGATCACGGGTTTTCTCCCTCACCAGGCCTGGCTGTAGATATCGAGGATCGCCGCGCGCGTGAGTTCGCGTGGGTTGTTGTCGATGAGCCGCTTGATCGCGAAAGCCTCATCCGCCATCGCGCCAAGATCGCTCTCCGGCACACCGCGCGCGGACATGCGCATCTCGATGCCGAGGCTCACGCACCAGCCGCGCGCGAAGCGACTGACTTCGGCCGGATCGGTGGAGGCGGGCAGGCCGAGCGCTTCGAGCACGAGCTTCGTTTTTTCCGGCGCGACGGGCGCGTTATAGGCGAGGACATGCGGGAAGATCACCGCGTTCGCCGCGGCCGTCCGCCGTGTTCACGGGCCCGAGGCAGAGCCCGCCATAGAGCGAGGCCAGGGCCATGCCCGCGCGCGCCTCGTGATCCGCGCCATTTTGAACCGCGCGGGCGAGATAGCGCCCCACGAGCCGCACACCTTCCAGCGCATAGCCATCGATGATCGGGTGCGCCTTGATGTTCGTGAAGGCCTCCACGCAATGCGCCATCGCATCCACCCCCGTTTCGGCGGTGACGCGCGCGGGCACGGTGGCGGTCATCTCGGGGTCGATGATCGCGATATCCGCGAGCATGAAGCGGCTCTGCACCGCCCATTTGTTGCGGCTCACAGGGTCAGTCACCAGCGCACGCGTGCCGACTTCCGAGCCGGTTCCGGCGGTGGTCGGCACCTGCGCGAGACCCACGCGACGCCCCGCGACCTTTTCGGGCCCCACCACCTCGGCCAAGGTTTGCCCGCCATCGAGCAAGGCCGCCACGAGCTTCGCGACATCCATCGGGCTGCCGCCGCCGAAGCCGACGATGAGATCCGGCTTGTGCGCGCGGGCTGCGGCCAAGGTCGCCTCGAAATTCGGTATATCCGGCTCCGGCGCGACCGTGCCGAACACGCCGACATCACCCGGCAAGCCGAGCATGCCCACCCGCGCGGCGGCGGATGAACCCGCCACGACGAACGGCCTCTGGTAGCCCTTCGCGCGCGCCCAATCCCCGAGTTTGGCGAGCGTGCCCGTGCCGAATTCGATGATGGGCGGGCGGAGGAGTTCAATCGCGCGGGCGAGGCCGGTGGTTTTTGTCATGGCTGTTTCCTCAATGCGCCGCGAGGCGTTCGGCATATTCGATGGCTTCGAGCAGGCTCGTCTCCGAGGCGATGCCCTTGCCGGCGATGTCGAAGGCCGTGCCATGGTCCACGCTGGTGCGGATGATCGGCAGGCCCAGGGTGATATTAACGCCCGAGAGCGAATCCCATTTGCCGGTCTTGGGGTCCACGTTGAAGCCCAGAAGCTTCACCGGGATATGACCCTGATCGTGATACATCGCGATCACGGCGTCATATTGCCCGGCGCGCAGCTTCACGAACACGGTATCGCCTGGCACGGGGCCGACCACATCCATGCCATCGGCGTTCGCCTTCGCGATGGTCGGGGCGGAAATGTCGATATCCTGCCGGCCGAAAATCCCGCCCTCGCCCGCATGCGGGTTCAGCGCGGCCACCGCGATGCGCGGCTTCGCCTTGCCGAGGCCTTTCAGCGCAGCGTTTGTGAGGTCGATCACGCGGCGGATACGCTCGGGCGTGACGCGCTTCGGCACATCTTCGAGGGCGACATGGGTGGTGACATGGCTCACCACCATGTTGCCATGGGCGAGCATCATCACCGAGCCCTTCACGCCCGTGAGTTCCGCGAGAAGCTCGGTGTGGCCTGCGTAGTGATAGCCCGCGAGGTTCAGCGCTTCCTTGTTGAGGGGCGCGGTGACGATGCCGTGGATGCGCTTTTGTAGCGCGAACTGCACCGATTTCTCGATCGCGAGATAGGCCATGCGCCCGCCCGGCGCGCCGACTTCGCCGGTGACGATCGAACCCCCCGGTTCACCCGCCTGAAGGCAGGCGAGCGCAGGCCATTCGGCCTCGGTCGTCGTCTCGGGAATCGCGGGTGCGCCCACGAGCTTTTCCGCCTGACGCAGGGCCGCGACATCGCCTACGACCAGCAACTTCAGCTTGCTGGCAGCGATTTCCGGCGCGAGGCGCTGGCTGGCGCGCGCGATGATTTCCGGCCCGATGCCGGCGGGGTCTCCCATGGTGATGGCGAGATGGGGTATCATGAGACAAAGACCTTTCCGGCGTGCCGAAGCTTGCCGATCAGGGTTTCGAGGAGGTCCGGCGCGCCGAAGGCACCGGATTTCGAGAGCACCGGCAAGCCGCTCCAGCGTCCACCGACGATGACGGAGAGCGGCATGCCCGGCAGGAATTCCGTTTCGACCCGCAAGCCGCGCGCGCCCAGAGGTGCGAGCAGGGCCCGCAGCGTTTCCCCGCCGCTGGCGAAGAGCGTGCCGGGGCGGGGTAATTGCGCGAGGCTTTCGGCGAAGGTCTGGCTGATCTGCCGATGCGCCTCGCCGTGTGGGAGCCCGGCAGGCAGGTCGCAGGTCACGAAAACCGAGCCGTGATCAACCAGCGCGAACTGGATGTTCCGGAGCGCTTCCCGGTCGGGCGATCCGGCGGGAATCGGCAGGTGACGCATCCCAGCAAGTTGCTCCTGCATGACCGGGTGATCCGTGCCCACGAAGCCAAGCAAGGGCAGCTTGGGCGGCAGGGCAGGCAGCTTCGCCTTGGCCGGCAACATGCGGCCGAGCGCGGCGGCGAGCCCGCCGGTTCCAACCCAGAGCGTCTCGCCCGGCAGACGAAGCGCTTCCTCTACGATGCGGTCGAGATCGGCATCCGTTTCGGCATCGAAGAGCGTGATGCCCTCGGCCGGAGGGCCCGGCGGGCGCAAGGTGAGGGCATGACCCTCGCCGGAGAGGGTCGCCGCGAGATCCTCGCCCGTGGCTATACCCTGCACGATCTGGCGACCGTTTTCCGTCGCACGGCCCTGCGCGGGGAGTGCGGGCGCGAGAATGACGCGGGCATAACTGTTCGTCGCCAGAACCGTCGCGAGTTCCGCGCCGGCATGGCCGCGCAAAAGGCTATCCACCTTGAAGAACGAGAGCTGCCCGGGCTTTGCGGCGAGCATGGGCGCGAGCGCGGCCACGCGCGCCGTGGCCTCCCGGGCCGGGAGTTCCCGCGTCGCGCTATTCAGCACCTGCGAACCGCCCTCAAGGCTTTCCAGCCCCACCTCCAGCGGCGCGAAGGCGCGCACGAACCCCACCGCGCTATCAAGCGCGCCGGTGAGATCATCGGCCAGAAGCCGGAGGGTGTGGAAGGCAGCGGCCACGCCTTACCCCTTCAGCCGCCCGAGCAGGCTCGTCGCGGCGTTGCGGGCGATCACGGCATCGGTCGCGAAGCTGATGAAATCCACGCCATCCGCAAGCCTGCGGCGGAATTCATCCTCGTTGCCGGAGAGATAGCCGGTGGGCTTGCCCATGGCTTTCAGCCGGCGGAAACCATCGTCAATCGCGGCCTGCACCTCCGGGTGCTGCGGATTGCCGATATGACCCATCGATGCCGCAAGATCCGAGGGGCCGATGAACACGGCATCCACGCCTTCGACGCTGGCGATCTCCTCGATGCGCGAGAGCGCGCCGCCCGATTCGATTTGCACGATCACGCAGATCTCGGCTTCGGCATTCGCGAAATAGCCCGGCGTGAGCCCGTAATTTGCGGAACGGGAGGAGCCGGAAACCCCGCGCACGCCCTTGGGCGGAAAGTGGGTATAGGAAACCGCCGCGCGCGCTTCCTCCGCTGTCTCGACATAGGGAATGAGCAGGGTCTGCGCGCCCTGATCGAGAATGCGCTTGATCAGCACCATGTCGTTCCAGGCCGGGCGTACCAGCGCCGGGATGCCCGCGCCCTCGATCGCGCGGAGATGATCGATCACATCCGGTGTTTCGATGGGCGAATGCTCCGTGTCGATCAGCGCCCAGTCGAAGCCACAGCCCGAGAGCAATTCCGCGAGGCTCGGGGAGGCGAGGGTCGCGAAGAAGCCGATCTGCTGCTGCTTGCCGAGCCGCGCCTTGAAGAGGTTTTTGGTCAGGGGTTTCATCGGTGTCTCGTGTCTCTGGCTGATGAAATCGGATTTACCGCGCGATGCGCAGCGCGCCGAAGGATTGCGCATTGGCGTGCGTGAGGTCCTGCGCGATGCGCTTGACCTCGGGGATGGCGCGCGCCGCGAATTCTTCCATCGGCATGCGCTCGGCATGGATGGTGAGGCTCACGCCAGCGATAGGCGAGCCGTCGGTATCGAGGATCGCAGCGGCCACCGTGCGCAGGCCATATGCATTCTCGCCGTCGGAAATCGCATAGCCCCGTGCCTTCACCTCCGCGAGCCGCGCGAGGATGAGATCAACCTCCACCAAAGTCCGTTCCGAGAGGCGGATGCGATTGGAGGTTTCGAGCAGCGCGCGCTGGCGCTCCACCGGCAGGCAGGCGAGCAGGGCATGGCCGAGGGCCGCGCCATAGGCGCCGATGCGGCTGCCGGGTCGGCGATCGAGGTTGAGTTGCGGCAATTCCACCTGCGCGCGCTCGATATAGACCACATCCGGCCCGTCGAGCATGCCGAGTGAGGCCGCATCCGCGACATCCGGGATCATCTCGTTGAGCAGCGGCTTCGAGAGCCGCTTGAGATCGGCGCGCGCGAGCGGCGTGTAGCCCAGTTCGAGGCATTTCAGCGTGAGGCGATAGCGCTTCGCGCGCGGCACTGGCGCGAGATAGCCGAGCGCGCAGAGCGTATGTACGAGCCGGAAGGAGGTGCCGCGATCGAGTGCGGTGCGCGCGGCAATCTCGGAAATCGTGAGTTCGGGCAGATTGGCATCGAAGGCGCGTAGAACCGCGAAGGCCTTCGCGACCGATTGCACGAGGTTCTTCGGGTTGTCCTCGCCGTTTTTTTCCAGCGGATCGCCGGCCATTCGAATATCCTTCCTAGAGCGACGAGCCGCCGCAGATCGTCAGCACCTGCCCGGTGATGGCGCTCGCCTCCTCCGAGAGCAGGAAGGCCACCGACGCCGCCACCTCTTCCGGCCGGATGAGTCGGCCGATGGGCGGCAGTTTCGGCACCACGCTCGCCCGTGCCGGATCGTTCAGCATGGGCGTATCCGTTGCGGCAGGCGCCACGACATTCACCGTGATGCCCTTCGGCGCAAGCTCCATGGCCCAGCTGCGCGCCATGGCAACAAGTGCCGCCTTGGTCGCCGCATACTGGCTGCGGCCCGGCGAGCCGGTGGCGGTACGGCTGCCGATCAGCACGATCCGCCCGCCTTGCTGCATGCGCGGTGCGAGGCCATTCGCAAGGTGCTCGGCTGCGGCCACATGCAAGTCCCACATGCGCGCCAGAGCTGTCGCATCGAGCCCGCCGAGCGTGCCGGTCTCCATGAAACCCGCGGCATGCACGAAGGCATCAACGGGCCCGGTTGCCTCAAGAAGCTGCGCGCGCGCGCTGGCTTCGGAAAGGTCGCAGGCGATGCTGCGAACCCCTTCCCCCTCCGCCGCTAGCGCGCGCCGCGCCGCCCCTGTGACGCGCCAGCCATCACCGGCCAGCCGGCTGACAATGGCCGCGCCGATGCCCGAGCTTGCGCCCGTCACCAGCGCATGGCGCGTCGCATTCTGCATCAGGTCGGCTCATACTTGATGAGGCTGAGCAACTCGCCCGAGCGCTTCACTTCGCTGGCGATGAAGGCGCGCGTATCGGCGATGCTTTCGGCAATGGGCTCGATGAGCGTGGCCCGAAGCTTCTTCGAGATTTCCGGGTCCTTCATCGTGGCCTGGACCATGGCGTTCACCTTCTCCTGAATGGCGACCGGCGTGCCCTTGGGCGCCCAGATGCCATACCAGGAATTGAACACGAAATCGGGCACGCCGCCTTCGGAGAGGGTCGGTACATCCGGCGCGAGAACGGAGCGCGCCTTGCTGGCAATGCCAAGCGCGCGCACCTTCGAGCCATCCGCCGTCTGCGGCAGCAGCGCGAAGGTCGGGTCGATGAGCAACTGCACGCTGCCGCCGATCAGATCTTGTAGCGCGGGAACCGTGCCGCGATAGGGCACGAGATTGATGTCGAGGCCGGTGCGGCGCAGGAAATCGACCGTCGCGAGATGGCCGGCAGAGCCCAGCGAGGAAATCGCGAAGTTGAAATCCTTCGGGTTCTTTTTTGCGGATTCGATGAATTCTGCGAGCGTCTTTTCCGGGCGCTTTGCCGAGATCACCAGCACCAACGGGGCGACCGCCGTGCGGGCCACGGCTTCGAGATCCACCTCCGGGTTGAAGGTCGCGGCCTTCAGCACCTTCGGCATCACGGCGGTGTTGAAGGCGCTCGCGAGGAAGGTGTAGCCATCTGGCGCAGAATTGATGACTTCGTTGGTGCCGATGAGGCCCGCGCCGCCGACCTTGTTCTCGACAATGGACGTCGCGCCCATGGTCTCCTGCAGGCGCTGCGATACGAGACGGCCCAGCGCATCATTGGCGGCACCCGGCGGCCACGGAACGATAACCCGGATGGTCTTGCTCTTATCCGGCCAGGCGGCCTGCGCCTTCACCGTGATCGTGATGCCCGAGGCCATGACGGCGCCTGCGGCGGCAGTCTTGAGAAAATCACGCCGTTTCATGGCTTTCCCCCTTTGGAAGCTGTCCATCGCTGATCGATGGATCGGAATTCTTGTTGTCAAAACGCGCCAAGAATGTTCGGAATGCGAACAAACATTCGCATAGTGATAAGATTCCATGTTCCAGCCGGGGCGTCAAGCGCAGGTCGAACCCGCCATAGGCACGAAAAAAACCCGGCGGATCGCTCCACCGGGCTCGATGTTTCGGAAAACAGGCCGAAAAGTCAGGCCTGCAGGTCGTAGCGATCCGCGTTCATCACCTTGGTCCAGGCAGCGACGAAATCCTCGACGAACTTCTTCGCATTGTCGTCCTGCGCATAGACCTCGGCATAGGCGCGCAGCACCGAGTTCGAGCCGAACACGAGATCCACGCGGCTCGCGGTCCACTTCACCGCACCCGACTTGCGGTCCACGATGTTGTAGCTGTTCTTGCCAGTGGGAACCCAGGAATTTGCCATATCCGTGAGGTTCACGAAGAAATCCGGCGTGAGCGCACCCTCGCGGTTCGTGAAGACGCCATGCTTCGTGCCGCCATGATTGGCCCCAAGCGCGCGCATGCCGCCGAGGAGAACGGTCATCTCCGCCGCCGTCAGGTCCATCAGCTGCGCGCGGTCGAGCAGCAGCTCTTCCGGCGCAACCGAGTAATCCTTCTTCTGCCAGTTGCGGAAGCCATCGGCCACCGGCTCCAGCCACTTGAAGGAATCGGCATCGGTCATCTCGGCCGTGGCATCACCGCGACCTGGCGCGAAGGGCACCGTGATATCGAAGCCCGCGGCCTTTGCCGCCTTCTCGATGCCGACATTGCCCGCGAGCACGATCACATCCGCGACCGATGCGCCGGTTGCCGCCGCGATCGGTTCCAGCACGCCGAGCACCCGCGCGAGACGCGCCGGCTCGTTGCCTTCCCAATCCTTCTGCGGCGCAAGACGAATACGCGCACCATTCGCACCGCCGCGATAATCCGACTTGCGGAAGGTGCGGGCCGAATCCCACGCCGTCGCCACCATATCGGCGATCGAGAGGCCGGAAGCCGCGATCTTCGCCTTCACCGCGGCTACGTCATAGCCCTTCGGGCCAGCCGGCACAGGGTCCTGCCAGATCAGGATTTCGGACGGGGCGTCCGGGCCGAGATAGCGGGTGTTCGGGCCCATATCGCGATGCGTCAGCTTGAACCAGGCGCGCGCGAACGCATCGTCGAACTTGGCGGGGTCCGCCATGAACTTCTCGCAGATCGCGCGATAGGTCGGGTCCATCCTCATGGCCATGTCCGCATCGGTCATCATCGGCATGGTGCGGATGGTCGGGTCTTCCACATCCGGCGGCATGTCTTCCGGGCGGATATTGATGGGCATCCACTGATGCGCGCCGGCCGGGGACGTCTTCAGCTCCCAGTCATAGCCGAAGAGCAGCTTGAAATAGCCCATATCCCACTTCGTGGGGTTGGTGGTCCAGGCGCCCTCGATGCCGGAGGTGACCGTGTTGCGGCCCACGGCGCGGGTCGCGTGGTTCATCCATCCCAGACCCTGCTCCGCGATTTCAGCGCCTTCCGGGCTCGGGCCGAGATTGGCGGCGGAACCGTTGCCATGCGCCTTGCCGACGGTGTGGCCACCGGCGGTGAGCGCCACGGTTTCCTCGTCATCCATCGCCATGCGGCCGAAGGTCTCGCGGATATGGAGCGCGGTGAGCAGCGGGTTCGACTTGCCGTTCACGCCTTCCGGATTGACGTAGATGAGGCCCATCTGCACCGCGGCGAGCGGGTTTTCCATGGTCTCGGGCTTGGTCACGTCGAGGTAGCGGTTGTCGGAGGGCGCAAGCCATTCCTTCTCCGAACCCCAGTAGACATCCTTCGCCGGGTGCCAGACATCCTCACGCCCCAGGGCCACACCGAAGGTCTTCAGGCCCATCGATTCATAGGCCACGGTGCCGGCCATGATCATGAGATCGGCCCAGCTGATGCGGTTGCCGTACTTTTTCTTGATCGGCCAGAGCAGGCGACGCGCCTTGTCGAGGTTGGCGTTATCGGGCCAGGAATTCAGCGGGGCGAAGCGCAAATCACCCGTGCCCGCACCACCGCGACCATCCTGAACGCGGTAGGAGCCCGCGGCGTGCCACGCCATGCGGATCATCAGGCCGCCGTAATGGCCCCAATCCGCCGGCCACCAATCCTGGCTGTCGGTCATCAGGGCATGGAGGTCACGCTTCAGGGCGGCGTAGTCGAGCTTCTTCACTTCCTCGCGGTAGTTGAAGCCCTTCAGCGGGTTGGTCTTGCCATCATGCTGGTGCAGGATGTCGAGGTTCAGCGCCTTCGGCCACCAGGCCATCGCGCCATTGCCGGCATTCGTCAAAGCGCCATGCGCGATCGGGCATTTGCCCATGGCGGTCGAATCCATCCAATCCATCTCAATCTCCCGTGGCAGTGACGTTTTGCAAGTCTCGGGCTGAAGCCGGATGACCGCGATGCGCTGCTCTTAACAGCGCGCTTTGATCAATCCCAATTGCATTTTCAGAAGACGCCGATAGGAAAATCTTATGAAAGATCTTTCCATGCGCCATCTCCGGTACTTCGATGCGCTGGCCCGGCACGGCCATTTCGGGCGTGCAGCGGAAGATTGCACCATTTCCCAGCCCGCGCTTTCGACCCAGATCAAGGATCTTGAGGAAATTCTCGGTTCGCAACTGGTCGAGCGTGGCGGGCGGCAGGCGCGACTCACCCCCCTTGGCGAGGAATTCGCTGGTCGCGCCCGCGCGATCCTGCGGGCGGTGGATGAGCTTGAAACCGTCATACGCGTGCAGGGGCAGCAGGCCCTGGGGCGTCTGCGCCTCGGCATCATCCCCACTGTCGCGCCCTATTTCCTGCCGGACCTGATGACGGCGCTGCAAGGCCGCTATCCCGGCATCGAACTTCGCCCGCGCGAGGCGATCACGCAGAAACTTCTGGATGATCTTCAGGAGGGGCGGCTTGATGCCGCGATCCTCGCTTTGCCAGTTCCCGATCCCGGCCTTGTCGCCCTGCCGCTCATCGAGGAGGAATTCGTGCTGGTGCGCCCGGCGGCCGAGGCCGACCACCCCGTGCCCAATGCCGAGGGGTTGCGCACCATGCGGCTTTTGCTGCTGGAGGAAGGCCATTGCTTCCGCGAGCAGGCCCTGGCCTTCTGCGCGCCCAGCATGGCCGCACCGCGCGACCTGATCGAGGGCTCCTCGCTTTCCACTTTGGTGCAGATGGTGAGTGCCGGCATCGGCGTCACGCTCGTGCCGGATATGGCGGTGCCGGTGGAAACCCGCTCGGCCCGCGTCGCAATCCAGCGGCTCGCCAGCCCCGGACCGACCCGCCGGATCGGCATGGTCTGGAGGAAATCAAGCCCGATCGCCAGCGAACTTCAGGACGTGGCGGCTTTGGTCGGCGAGATCATGCGCGCCCGCACCATCGCATCTCAGCCCCCGACATCATAGGCGCAGCGGAAACCGATATAGACGGCGTAGAAATCCGCCGCTTTCCACTGGGCACCTTCAGCGCGCGCCTGCGCCGGGCCATACCACCACGAGCCGCCCGCCGTGAGCGCATCGGTGCCGCGCCGGTCGGCGATCCATTCCCAGACATTCGCGCCCATATCGAACAGGCCATTCACGCCGGGTTTTGTGGTGCCGACGGCCACATGCGCGCGGCGATTGTTGTTC
Organism: Beijerinckiaceae bacterium; assembly: GCA_025458025.1. Classification (GTDB taxonomy): domain Bacteria; phylum Pseudomonadota; class Alphaproteobacteria; order Rhizobiales; family Beijerinckiaceae; genus Rhabdaerophilum. Next base: position 10,430 of record JALOTF010000073.1, read on the forward strand.
ATGCCCGCAGGATCATCCCCCACGGGATAGGCATAGGTCTGGCCCTTCACAAAGCCATCGGACCGTTGGTCGCGCGTTTCGGTATAGGCCGCACGCTTCCATTCCGCGATGGTCGGCAGGCGGCCCCCGACATGCGCGCAGTAACGCGCGGCTTCATGCCAGGTCACATGCGTCGCGGGTTCGTTCTCGGCACCAGGCGGTCCCTGCGGGTTGGCGTAGGTCCAGCCTGCGCGGCGCGTCCAGCCGCCGACATATTCGAAGCCGCCGCCCTCGCGCTCGGCCGACGTGGTGAGGTTGGTGCCGCGCGCGAAAGCCCGGAACTGACCGATCGTCACCTCGGTGCGATCAATGGCAAAGCCGCCGATGCGCACGCGCTCGGACGCGAAGGTCGGTGCAGGCCAGACTGCGACCGCAGCCATGAGAACCATGAGAGGCAGGCGATGGATCATGCGCAGGATAATCCGGTTGGGAAGCCGATCGCGTCGAGCGCGACCGACCCCTCTACGCACGATTTCCCAGGCCGGTTGCCGCGACCAATCGGCCTTGCTCAGCCTGCGCGCCCGATGCTGGAATAGGTCAAGCCTGCTGCGCGCGCTTCATCCGGGCGGAAGATGTTGCGAAGGTCCACGAGAACCGGCGATTTCAGCCGCCGCGCGAGATCCACGAGATCCAGCGCGCGGAATTCATCCCATTCGGTCACGATGCAGGCCGCATCCGCGCCATCAAGGCAGGCCAGCGCGGAAGGCGCATATTCCACATCGGTCAGCACGTGCTTCGCCTGCTCCACGCCTTCGGGATCATAGGCCCGGATATGCGCGCCGGCATCCTGAAGGGCCTGGATGATCGAGATCGACGGCGCATCGCGCATGTCATCGGTATTCGGCTTGAAGGTGAGGCCGAGCATGGCGATGGTCTTGCCGCGCACATGGCCATCGAAGGCCGCGATCACGCGTCGCGCCATCGCGCGCTTGCGCTTGTCATTCGCGAGCACGACGGATTCCACGATCGAGAGCGGCACGGCATGGTCATTCGCGGTGCGGATCAGCGCCAGCGTGTCCTTCGGGAAGCAGGAGCCGCCATAGCCCGGACCGGCATGCAGGAATTTCGAGCCGATGCGGTTATCGAGCCCGATGCCGCGCGCCACTTCCTGCACATTGGCACCCACCGCCTCGCATAGATCGGCGATCTCGTTGATGAAGGTAATCTTGGTCGCAAGGAAAGCATTCGCCGCGTATTTGATCAGCTCCGAGGTGCGGCGGCCCGTGAAGACCAGCGGCGCCTGATTGAGATAAAGCGGGCGATAGATGGCCGCGAGCACATCGCGCCCACGCTGGTCCTCGGCGCCGACCACGATGCGGTCGGGCCGCTTGAAATCGTTGATTGCCGCGCCTTCGCGCAGGAATTCCGGGTTCGAGACCACCGAAACTTCCAGCTCCGGACGCTCTTCCTTCAGGATTCGCTCAACCTCGTCGCCGGTGCCGACCGGCACGGTCGATTTCGTGATGACGACACAAGGCCCGGTCAGAGCGCGGGCAATTTCGCGCGTGGCATCATAGACATATTGCAGGTCTGCATGGCCATCCCCGCGCCGCGAGGGCGTACCGACGGCGATGAACACCGCGTCGACTCCCTTCACAGAAGCCGGAAGATCCGTCGAGAAGAACAGGCGATTATCCCGGCGGTTCTTGGCCACCAGTTCGGCAAGGCCGGGCTCGAAGATCGGCATGATGCCCTGTTCGAGGCGCTCGATCTTCGAGGCATCCTTGTCGATGCAGAACACCGTATGCCCGAAATCCGCAAGGCAGGCGCCCGAAACCAGACCCACATAACCCGATCCAACCACTGCAATGCGCATGAATTGATCCTGTCATCCCGCTCTGCGTTGGCCATTGCGGTGCCGGTGAGCCATAGCAGCTTGGTCCAGCCTGCCTCCAGGCGATCAGTGGCGCAGCAATAAGCTGCCATGGGCTCACGTCAAGGCTGCAACGCGATTGCGGACCTGGCGCCAGCATTTCCGGATCGTGTTCGGAGACGAGGCTCGCGTGGGGGCAAAGGTCGTTCAGGCCGCAACAGCCCAGCGCTCCGGATGCTCTGTCTGGCCGATGAGAGCGAGGCCCTTCGCAATCGATTCAAACTGATCCGCCGAGGCCAGCTTCTCCGCGCCGAACCGCGCTGCGAAGAGGTTCTGAACCGCCGGCACGAAGGATGTGCCCCCGGTGAGGAATACCCGCTCGATCGCCTCCGGACCCAGCTTCGACTTCGCCAGAACCTGATCCACTGCGCCGCTGATCTTCGCGAGATCATCCGCGATCCAGCTCTCGAAATCCGTGCGGGCAATCGGCGCGGCAATGTCGATGCCGTCCTGTTTGAAGCGAAATTCGGCCTGATCCGTGCCCGAGAGCGCCACTTTCGTCGCGGAAACCGCACGCGAGAGAGCGAAGCCGAGATCATGCTCGACCAGTGCAATGAAATCCTCGAGCGGCGCGGGCTCCAGCGCCGTGCGCGCGAGTTCACGCAATTCTCGAAGGTCCGCACTGCCCTTCATGAGTGCGAGTTCGTTCCAGCGCGCGAGCGTCGTGTAGTAATGCACAGGCAGTGGCAGAACCTTGCCGAAGGAGCGGTAGCGCCCGCCCTTGCCCAGACGCGGCGCCACGACCCGCTCGACGATGCGGGAATCGAAGGTATCGCCCGCGACCCCGAGGCCGGAATGGCCGAGCGGTTCCGCCTTCAGCACGCCGGCATGGCGCCAGAAGCGCATCACCGAGAAATCGCTCGTGCCACCGCCGAAATCCGCGACCAGCACGGTCGCATCGCGCGTGAGCGTGCGGGCGAACGAGAAGGCTGCGCCCACCGGCTCATACACATAGCGCGGATCGGTGATGCCGACCTGCCCGAGGCCCGCCTGATAGCGCTCGATGGCGAGCGGCTCATTGGGGTTTGCGCCGGCGAAGCGCACGGGGCGGCCAATCGCGATGCGCGCACCCTTGAGGTCCAGCTGGTGGCCGGCATGGCGCATCAGCGTGCGCAGGAAAGTCGCCAGCAGGTCTTCGAAGCGCATCTTCTCGCGGAAGATCGTGGTCTGCTGGAAGCTCTCGCTCGCCGCGAAGGTCTTGAAGGACTGGATATAGCGCAGGGAGTGGCTCTCCTCAAGCATCCGCTCGATGGCCCAGGGGCCACCTTCCACCTTCGCTGGCACGGCACTGCCCGGCCGGTCCTGCCAGAAGCAGAGCGCCGAGGCATAGACGCCATGCGCGATGCCGCCATGCTCGAAGCGCAGCGATTCCACCGCGCCATCCGGTGTCGCAATGGCCACGACCGTATTGCTCGTTCCGAAATCAATGCCGATCGACGCGGCAGGTGTGGCGCTCGACATGGCGGAACCTGAGGGGAGGTGAAACGGGAGGCGGGTGTCTAGCGGCATGCCCCGCCGCTGGCAAGCCAGGGTTTCGCTTTATTCCGCAAGCATGCCGCTATCGGGCGAGGCCTGTTCGCCAATCCGCAAAGGCGCGGTGAGCACGGCTTCCGCCGCCCGCGTGGTGCCCCGCACGATGGTCGTGAGCGGGTTGCCTGCACCGCGCGTCGTCTCAATGCCCTGACCGCTCGCGAGCCGCTTGCCGATGAGCTGCACGATGGCCGGGCTCGCGGCGAATTTCCCGTGATTGAGCGAATCGGCCGTCGTCACATCCGAGAGGTCGATGACTGTTACGCCCGATTTCGAAAGGTTCGTGCGATAGGGCTCCCGTGACGGATCGATGGAGCCTAGCTGATCGCGGCTGCCCCAGAGCCAGCGCGAGGCGGACAGCGCCTTGTCGTCGGTGGAGACGAAGAGGGTCATGCGGGGCTTGTAGCGCGCCTGCTGGATCACGCGCCCCTGCGCCAGCGCGACATCCACATCCACATCCGGCGCGGCGAGCATCACATCCGTCACCTTGGCGGGCAAGGTGCCACGGCGGATCACCACCTGCCGCAGGGTTTCGAGCGTGAGCCATCCGCCCATGGAATGGGCGAGCACCGAGACCTGCGTGACACCCCGCTGTTCCGCGAGCTTCTCGATCAGCGCCTCAAGGCCGTCACGCCCCAGAGCCGCGCTTTCGCGGTCATAGGGATAGGCCCCGAGGCTCGCGGCGGAGGCCCAGCTGAAGAGGATGGGCGTCACATCGGCGTTGCTGTCATGCACGATCTGCGCAAGGCGGAAGGCGGCCTCGTCGAAGCGCGTGTTGTAGCCATGCACGAAGACGAGCACATGCCTCCCACCCCGCGCGGCAACACGGCGACCAAGGCTCGCCCGGAACGCGTCGCGATCCAGTGTCTCGAAGGCGCGCGCGCTGAAATTCGAATTGGGGTCGCCGGGCGTGCCATTCGGCCATTGGATCTCGCCGGTGGGGCGATCCTTGGGAATGGTGATGACCATCCGCGCGAAGCGGGGGGTCAGCGTGCGCTCGCCGGAGAAGCGCAGGCGCTCGTCATCCGAGGGGCGCCGCATGGTGACGGCGAAGAGTGCCCCCGGCGTGGCATTGGCAACAGTCTGCGGGGTTGAGACCACGCCGAGCGCCGGTTCGGGCCGGGAGGAGCACGCGCCGAGAACCAGCATCAGCGGCAGGAGCGGCAGCAGAACGCGGCTCCGCCACGCCCCGTATCCCATGCCACAGCTCGCCTTGCCGGATTTCAACACCGCAACGTCCTCGCGTGAAGGTCCGGGGCTTTGTTGCGTGCCGGCACGCACAAGGCAACCAAAATAGCCCGCTTGTGGCGGGCGAAAGGTGTTCAGCGATGGAGGGAAGCCTCAGCGGCGCTTCGGCGGAGGGCCCTTGCCACGCGGCGGGCCGCCGGGCGTAAAGCCGGAATTCGCATCCTTGTGGCGGAAGACGAGACGGCCGCGATCGAGATCATAGGGCGACATTTCGACCGTCACGCGGTCGCCGGCGAGGGTCTTGATCCGGTTCTTCTTCATCTTGCCGGCCGTGTAGGCGATGGCACGAGCCCTTCGAACTGGATCACTTCTTCCTTCGCCATTCAGCGCGCCTTTTCGTATTTTCGAGATGGGCTCGCCATAGTCCCAAACTGCAACGCGTGCAACCGAGCGCGTGGCGTGGGGGCGATATTTCGGCAGCTAAGCCACGAAAAACAGCAGCAATCCCACAATCGTGACCAGTCCGAGCATGCGCAGCATCGACCAATGGAGGACAAAGCTCAGCACGATCGCAAGGCCGGCCAGCGCCATCGCCCGATAATCAGGCGCGCCTGTCGGTGCAAGGAGCTGGAGCGGTCCCAGAGTCAGCATCGTTGCCTGCGGGAACAGCACGAGGATCGCGAATTTCGCACCCACCGTCGCGATGATGCCCACCACCGCCGCGCTGATGCCCGCGAGCGCCGAGCGCAAGGCGCGGTTCGCATTGACCCGCGCGAGCGACGGCGCGCCCACGAAAATCCACAGGAATGAAGGCGCGAAGGTCGTCCATACGGCCATCAAGCCCGCGAGCCAGGCCATCAGCGCGCTGCTTTCCTTCTGCCAGCCCGCGAGAAAGGCTACGAAGGGGTTCACGAGAATGGTCGGACCGGGGGTCGTCTCGGCGAAACCGAGAGCATCGAGCATCTGCGTGGGCGACACCCAGCCGCGCATCACCGCCTGATCGGAGAGATAGGCCAGCAGGGCATAGGCACCGCCGAAGGTGATGACCGCGAGTTTCGAGAAGAAGAGCCCCACCTCCACCAGCAGGTGGCCCGGCCCCATGGCGATCACCGCGATCACCACCGGCAGCCACCAGAGCGCGAGGCAGAGGATCGCCGCCCGCCACGGAAAACGGATCGGCACGGCAGAATCAGCCGTCGCGGGCGGTGGCGCAACGCCGATCCAGAGCCCGGCCAGAGCCGCGCCGATGATCACGATCGGGAAAGGCACCGCGAAGGCCATCATCGAAAGAAAGGCTAGCAAAGCCACGAGACGGAAGGCGTTTCCGCCCAAGGCGCGCTTCCCGATCTTCAGCACGGCCTCGATCAGGATCGCGATCACCGCAGCCTTCACGCCCAGCAACGCGGCCTGAACGGATGGCACATTCGCGCCCCAGGTGTAGAGCTGCGCCAGGATCAGGATGAGCGCCGCGCCGGGCAGCACGAACAGCATGCCGGCGATGGTTCCTCCGGGAAGGCCATGCAAGCGCCAGCCGATATAGGTCGCGAGCTGTTGTGCCTCCGGCCCCGGTAGAAGCGTGCAGAAATTGAGCCCGGAGACGAAATCGCGCTCCTCGATCCATTTGCGCTCATCCACCAGCATGCGGTGCATCAACGCGATCTGCCCGGCCGCGCCGCCAAACGAGATGCAGCCGATCTGGAAGAAGACACGCAGGAGTTCGCCGAGCGAGGGGCGCTGGAGTTCCCGCTCGTTCATCGCGCGAGCAATCCGCCCCGGAGCATCAGATCAGCCGTCGAGCGGCTCATGGCGAGGGGCACATCGTAGACCACGGCGAGGCGGGTCAGCGCCTTCACGTCCACATCATGCGGCATGGGCGAAAGCGGATCGATGAAGAACACGATGCCCGCGATCTGCTTCTCAACGATCAGCGCGCCGATCTGCTGGTCGCCGCCCAGCGGCCCTGAGGCCACGCGGGTGATATCGAGATGGGGGCACCGTGCCGCGATCACGCCGCCGGTCGTGCCGGTGCAGACGAGCCGATGCAGGCGAAGGGCGGCCTCATGTTCGGCAGCCCAATCGGCCAGAGCCGGCTTCATCTTGTCATGGGCGATCAAAGCGAGTGTCAGCGGCATGAGGCGGCCCTCCTGCCGCTGATCGGGTTAGCGCGAAAGACCCGCCTTCTCGGCGATCAGCGCCCAGTACTGGATGCCGGCCGGGATGATCTCGTCGTTGAAATCATAGGCCGGATGGTGAAGCCCCGCACTATCACCATTGCCGATGAAGATGAAGGCTCCGGGCCGCGCCTCGAGCATGTAGGAGAAATCCTCCCCGCCCATGCTGGGAACCACATCGTCATTCACGCGATCTGCCCCGGCAACGACGCGAGCGAGATCCGCCGCGACCCGTGTCTGCGCGGGATGGTTCACGGTCGAGGGGTAACGGCGCTGGTAATCGAGGCGCACATCGGCCTCGAACATCTTCGCGGCACCATCGCAGATCTGCTTGAAGCGCCGCTCCACCATCTCGCGCACCCCTGCATCCAGCGTGCGCACCGTGCCACGCAGATAGGCGCGCTGCGGGATGACGTTCAGCGCCTCGCCGGCCTGGAACACCGTGGTCGAGACCACGACTTGCTTCATCGGGTCGGTATTGCGCGAAGAGATGGATTGCAGCGCACTCACGAGATGCGCGCCGATCAGCACAGGATCAATGCCCTCATGCGGCTTGGCGGCATGGGCGCCGCGGCCTTCCACGCAGATCTCGAAATAGGCGGTTGCGGCCATTAGCGGCCCCGGCCGCGTCGCAAACGCGCCTGGCGCCAGGCCCGGCATGTTGTGCATGCCGTAGACTTCCTTGATGTTCCAGCGGTCCATCATGCCGTCATCGACCATCGCCTTGCCGCCGGCACCACCCTCTTCGGCGGGCTGGAAGATCACCAGAACGGAGCCTTCGAATTCGCGGGTCGCGGCGAGATGCTTGGCCGCGCCGAGTAGCATGGCGGTGTGGCCGTCATGCCCGCAGGCATGCATCTTGCCGGATGTTTTCGAGGCATAGGCGAGGTTCGTTTCCTCGGAAATCGGCAGCGCATCCATATCGGCGCGCAGACCTACGACACGGCCGCCGGGGCCATTCCTTCCATGAATGAGGCCGACAACGCCGGTGCGGCCAATGCCTTCCACCACCTCGTCGCAGCCGAATTCCCGGAGCTTCGCCGCGACAATACCAGCCGTGCGATGCACATCGTAAAGGACTTCTGGATGTGCGTGGAAATCGCGACGCCAGCCGGTCACCTCGTCCTTGAGGGCGGCAATTCGCGGATCGATGTTCATGGTCTCTCCTTTGCGAGGCAGGGCCGTGGCGCCATTGGGCAGCTTCCGGCGGGCGCGCTGTTCGTGAGGCACCCCCTCTGTGCAGATCGCGAGGCTACTCCAGATTCCCGGAAGATAAAAAGGGCGCATCTGCTGAAATCCGATCAGCCGCACGCATAGTCTCACGCGCCGGACGCATATGGCCCGGACTTCGCATGGGCCGTGACAAAGGCTCCGGAATTGGTTTAGCCTTCAACCAAGGGCGGTCTGGGGAGGCCGCTTTACAAGAACAGGGAGAGTTCCATGAAAACGACGATCCGAGGCCTGCTCGCGGTTCTCGCCACGACGACGATGCTCGCTGGCATCGCCGAAGCGCGCACGCTGAAATGGGCGCGCTCGGGCGATGCGCTGACGCTGGATCCGCATGGCCAGAACGAGGGCCCCACGACGGCGCTCAACAACCATATCTATGAAGCCCTGACCGAGCGCGACCATGCCGGCAAGCTCGGCCCCGCCTTGGCCACCTCCTGGCAGGTGCTGCCTTCGGATTCCAAGGTCTGGGAATTCAAGCTCCGCCCGGGCGTGAAGTTCCATGATGGCTCGCCGCTGACTGCCGATGACGTGGTGTTCTCCTACCAGCGCGCCATGCAGCCGACCTCGGATTTCAAGGGCTATCTCACCTCGGTGGCGGAAGTGGTGAAGGTCGATGACCTCACGGTGCATATCAAGACCAAGGGTCCCGATCCGTTGCTCGTGAACAACACGACCTCGATCATGATCATGTCCAAGGCCTGGGCGGAGAAGAACAACGCCACCAAGGCGCAGGATTTCAAGAACAAGGAAGAGAACTTCTCCGTTCGCAACGCCATGGGCACCGGCCCCTACACGCTGGTGAGCCGCGAGCCGGACGTGAAGACCGTGCTGAAGCGCAACGACAATTACTGGGGCAAGGGCTCGGTGCCGCTGGAAGTCAGCGAGATCGTCTACACCCCGATCAAGGCCGATGCGACGCGTGTCGCGGCGCTCCTCTCGGGTGAGGTCGATTTCGTGCAGGACGTTCCCGTGCAGGACATCCAGCGCCTGAAGGGTGACCAGAAGCTGCGCGTCACCTCCGGCCCCGAGAACCGCACCATCTTCTTCGGCATGGATATGGGCGCGAAGGATCTGAAATCGGACAATGTCGAGGGCAAGAACCCCTTCGCCGACAAGCGCGTGCGCCAGGCCATGAACATGGCGATCAACCGTACGGCCATCCAGCGCGTCGTGATGCGCGGCGAGAGCGTGCCGACAGGCATCATCATGCCGCCCTTCGTGAATGGCTGGACCAAGGAACTCGATGAAGCCCCGCCGACCGATGTGAATGCCGCTAAGAAGCTGCTCGCGGATGCCGGCTATCCCAACGGCTTCTCCGTGACGCTGCACTGCCCGAATGATCGCTACGTCAATGATGAGGCGATCTGCCAGGCGGCCGTGGGCATGTGGGGTGCGATCGGCATCAAGGTGAACCTTGTTAGCCAGTCGAAGTCGATCCACTTCACGCTCATCCAGAAGAACCCGGCCGAAACCGAGTTCTACATGGTGGGCTGGGGCGTGCCGACCTATGACAGCCACTATATCTTCTCGTTCATGTATCACACGCGGGCCGGCAGCCTCGGCTCGTGGAATGCCACCGGCTATTCCAACAAGGATGTCGATGCGAAGATCGTCTCGCTGACGAGCGAAACCGATATCGCCAAGCGCAACGCGACCATTGCCGATGTCTGGAAGACACTGAAGGACGAGGTGGTCTATCTGCCGATCCACCATCAGGCGCTCTCCTACGCGATGAAGAGCAACCTCGATATTCCGGTGGATGTCGCCAACACGCCGAAGCTGAAGTCGGTTGTGTTCAAGGGCTCGTAACGGCCTTGAGCCGGGTCGGGGTATAGATACTCCGGCCCGGCCGCCTCCCACGCCAAGCGCGGTTCCCTGATGTTCGCCTATTCCATCCGTTCCATTGCGCAGGGCCTGCTGGTCCTGGTCGCGGTGGCCTTCATTGCGTTCTCGATGTTTCGCTTTGTGGGCGATCCGGTCGCGAACATGCTCGGGCAGGAAGCTACCCTGCAGGACCGCCAGGAATTGTCCGAACGCCTGGGGCTGAATGACCCCTGGCCCGTGCAATTCGCGCAGTTCATCGGGAATGCCGCGACCGGCGAATTCGGCGTTTCCTACCGGCAGGCCCGGAAAGTCTCCGACCTCATCAAGGAACGCCTGCCTGCCACCGTGGAGCTTGCGGTGCTCTCGGCGTTGGTCGCAACGTTCTTCGGCGTGCTGCTGGGGGTCTATGTCGCGATCAATCGCACGGGATTTCTGTCGAACGCCATCATGTCGATCAGCCTGATCGGCGTGTCGCTGCCCACCTTCCTTATCGGTATCGGGCTCATATACATCTTCGCGGTGGAATTGCGCTGGCTGCCGAGCTTCGGGCGCGGCGAAACCGTGAAGATTGGCTGGTGGAGCACGGGATTGCTCACCGAAAGCGGGCGCAAGTCGCTCATTATGCCGGTGCTCACGCTGGCCTTCTTCCAGTTGACCCTCATCATGCGCCTTGTGCGCTCCGAGATGCTAGAGGTGATGCGCGCGGATTTCATCCGCTTCGCCCGGGCACGCGGCCTCGGCGAGCGCGTCATCGAGTTGCGCCATGCGCTGCGCAACACGCTGGTGCCGGTAGTGACGATTGCCGGCCTGCAACTCGGCTCGGTCATTGCCTTCGCGATTGTCACCGAAACCGTGTTCCAGTGGCCGGGGCTCGGTGCGCTTTTCGTCAATGCCGTGCAATTCGCCGATGTGCCGGTGATGGCGGCCTATCTCATGTTCGTGGCGGCCGTGTTCGTGATCACCAATCTCATCGTCGATTTGCTCTATTTCCTGCTCGATCCGCGTCTGCGTACGGGCGGCCGCACGGCAAAGGGGCACTGAGATGACCGACACCGTGCCCAATCCCGGCGAACCCTCGCGCTTCCGCCGCATCTGGGAAAGCGACGTGATGTGGTCGTTCCGGCATTCGCCGGTGGCGATCGTCTCGGCCTTCGTTTCGCTGGTGATGATTCTCGGGGCGATCCTCGCGCCGCTCTATGCCCCGCAGGACCCGTTCAACCCCGCGACCCTGAACCTGATGGATGGCCTGACTGCGCCGGGAAAGGCCAATGAATTCACCGGCAAGACCTTCCTTCTTGGCTCCGACAGCCAGGGCCGCGACATGTTCTCTGCGGTGCTCTATGGCACGCAGGTCTCGCTGCTGGTGGGCGCGGCCTCCGTGTTGTTTTCGTTGGTGATCGGCGTGTTTCTCGGGCTCATGGCCGGCTATGTCGGCGGGAAGACCGAGGCCGTGATCATGCGCGTCGCGGATATCCAGCTCTCCTTCCCGGCGATCCTCATTGCACTGCTGATCTTCGGGGTCGCGCGCGGTGTCATTCCGCCCGCGCAGCAGGAGGATGCGACGCTGCTCCTGTTGATCCTCGCGATCGGTCTCTCGAACTGGGCGCAATATGCGCGCACCGTGCGCGGCTCCACGCTGGTGGAGAAGAACAAGGAATATGTGCAGGCCGCGCGCGTCATTGGCCGCTCGCCTTTGCTCATCATGCTGAAGCATATTCTGCCGAACGTGATGGGCCCGGTGACGGTGATCGCCACGATCAACCTCGCTTTGGCCGTCATCGAGGAGGCGACGCTCTCCTTCCTCGGCGTTGGCATGCCGCCGACGCAGCCTTCGCTCGGCACGCTCATCCGCGTGGGTCAGCAATTCCTGTTCTCCGGCGAATGGTGGATCCTGCTCTTCCCCGCGCTCACGCTTGTCATTCTCGCACTGGCCATCAACCTGCTGGGTGACTGGCTGCGCGATGCCCTGAACCCGAGGCTCCGCTGATGACCGAGAAACCGGTTCTCGAGGTCAAGGGCCTCACGCTTGATTTCGCCACGCGGCGCGGCACCCTGCGCGCGCTGGATGGTGTTTCCTTCACGATTGGTCGCGGTGAAGTGCTCGGCGTTGTCGGCGAGAGCGGCGCGGGCAAATCGCTCACCGGCACGGCGATCATCGGCCTCGTGGAGCGTCCGGGGCGCATCACGGGCGGCGAAATCCGCCTCAACGGCCAGCGGATCGACAACCTGCCGCCGAAGGAGATGCGCGCCATTCGCGGCCGGAAAATCGGCATGATCTTCCAGGATCCGCTGACCTCGCTGAACCCGGTCTTTCGCATCGGCGACCAGCTCACGGAAACCTTGCAGGCACATTTGCCGCTCTCGAAGGCGGAAGCGCGCCAGCGGGCCATCGAACTCCTCATCGAAGTGGGCATCCCCGCCCCCGAGAAGCGCATCGACGGCTACCCGCATGAATTTTCCGGCGGCATGCGTCAGCGTGTGGTGATTGCTTTGGCGCTCGCAGCTGGGCCGGATCTGATTGTCGCGGATGAGCCCACAACTGCGCTCGATGTGAGCGTGCAGGCGCAGATCATCACGCTGCTGAAACGGCTCTGCCGCACGCGCGGCACCTCTGTGATGCTGATCACGCACGATATGGGCGTGATTGCCGAAACGGCGGATCGCGTGGCGGTGATGTATGCCGGGCGCATCGCGGAAATCGGCCCGGTGGCGGACGTGATCCGCCATCCGCGCCATCCTTACGCGCGCGGCCTGATGGGCGCGATCCCGGCGCTCGATACGCGGGTGAAACGATTGACGCAGATTTCCGGCTCCATGCCCCGGCTTGATTCCATTCCGAAGGGCTGTGCCTTCCAGCCGCGTTGCACGATGGCCATTCCGCGCTGCTCGCTTGAGCGGCCGGAGCTTGTTCAGGCCGGCGCCTCGCGCGCCGCCTGCTGGCTTGCCAATGCGGAAACCGAGGTGCCGGCATGAGCGAACCGATCCTTGAGGTCACCGACCTTCGCCGCCTCTTCGACGTCTCTAAGCCCTGGCTTGAGCGCGTCGTCGCCCGCGAGCCGCGCCAGCTTCTGACCGCCGTGGATGAGGTCTCCTTCACCATCAACAAGGGCGAGACCTTCGCGCTGGTGGGTGAATCCGGCTCCGGCAAATCCACGGTGGCCAAGATGGTCGTGGGTCTGCTCGGCCCCAGTGGCGGCCGCGTGCGCTTCGCCGGTGTGCCTGAGGGGCAGCGCCCGCGCCCCGGCATGGTGCAGATGATCTTCCAGGACCCCTATGCCTCGCTGAACCCGCGCTGGCGCGTCGCGGATATCATCGCCGAGCCCATGATCGTCACCGGCACCCGGAAGGATGCCGCGAGCCGTGCCGCGCGCGTTGCCGAATTGCTGACGCTGGTGGGGCTCTCGCCAAAAGACGGCGACAAATATCCGCACCAGTTCTCGGGCGGCCAACGCCAGCGTATCGCGATTGCCCGCGCGCTGTCCTCCGAGCCAGAATTCATCGTGTGCGACGAGCCCACTTCCGCGCTGGATGTGAGCGTTCAGGCGCAGATCCTGAACCTCATGCGCGAATTGCAGGAACGTTTGGGCCTCACCTACCTTTTCATCTCGCACAATCTCGCGGTGGTGCGGCACATGGCCCATCGCATCGGCGTGATGTATCTAGGCCGCCTCGTGGAAGTGCAGGAGAGCGACGCGCTCTTCCTTGCCCCGAAGCACCCTTACACACGCCTGCTGATCGATGCCGTGCCGAACCTTGCGGAGATCGGGCGTGATCGCGTGCCTGTTCAAGGCGAGGTGCCGAGCCCCATCAATCCGCCCTCGGGCTGCACCTTCCATCCGCGCTGCCCCATCGCGATGCCGGTCTGCTCGCGCGAGCGGCCGGCTTTCCGCGATGGCGCGGCCTGCCACGCGCTCGCGCCGCAAACCGTCGCGGCGGAATGATCAGGGCTTGATTTCGGCGCGGGGCCGCACGGTGCGATAACGCCCGCGCTCAACCGACATCAGCACAATGGCGAAGACCGTGAGGCCGTTGAACCACCAGGTCTGCGTCGCGTTCCGGTCGAACAGCGCGAAGGCCGTGGCGCTGGCCAGCGCGGCGAGCGTTGCCGGGGCGAGTTCATAGCCGAGCTTTCCAGCGGAAATGAATGCCCAGGCCATGGCAATCGCGAAGAACAGGGCGCCCAGCAGCCCGAGATCGAACCACAATTCGCTGATCAGGCTCACCGGCATATCCGGGCCGATCAGCCCGATGGCCCGTGCGGCGTTACCGGCATCAAAGCCACGCCCCGTGATGAAGCGGAGAGGGTCGGTGGCGATGATTGTCCACCAGCGTTCGAGGCCTTGAACGCCCAATGTGCCCCCCAGAGCGCCGAGCAGCGGCAGCAGCATAATGAAACCGGCCACTGCATAACCCAGAATGCGACCCGCCGTTTCAGGCCGGTTCCATGCCATTGCAAGCACCACAAGGCTCGCCACCAGAGAGCCGAGGGCGGCACGGTTGGGGCCGATGGCGACCGCCGCGATCACCAGGATCATCAGCGCCAATGCGATCTTCGGCCTGTTCTTGATGAGCAGCCATGCCGCGCCGATCCAGCCCATCACCGTGAGAAGGATGACCACGCGCTCCGGCGTCGCGAGCGGAAAGCGCAGCACCGGTTTGCCCAGAAGCGCAGAGCCACTGCCGACGAGGATCAGTGTCGCGCCCAGAGCCACGCCGATGGTGATGAGATGCAGGTTGGTGGCACGCATGCGGTTCGGCAGCGCCATCACCGCGAAGAACCCGAGCGTCACCACACCGAGGAGCTTGAAGAGTTTGTCTACCGCTTCGCCCCGCACCGGTGTCCATAGCAGCGAAACCAGCGCCCATGTGATGAGCAGCAGGCAGGCGAGCCCCGGTCCGCTGGCAAGCCGTGTCGTGGCTCGATCGGAGAGGCGGCTCGAATCCGCCCGCAACAGCGAGGACAGGATGATGAGCACCGCGCCGATGGGCACCAGCACCACGATCACCCATCGTGACATCAGCGTGGCCGAGGGGATGACCAGTGCAAAAATCGCGAATCCCAGCCGCAACAGCATGGCCGCGGCATCGGCGGCCGGATCTGTCATGGTACCGGAAACGCGGTGATCACTGGTGGTCATGGTTCTCGTTCGCAACCAGAGGAATATCCTCCCACCTGACTATGCACGGAAGCTGTGGTCGAACGCTGTATGCTTCCGGCAACACCTGCGACAAATCCGGCACGCTCAAAAAGAACCGGAAGGGACTTGCTGACGCGCCCGGCCAAGCCTAGCTGGAGAGAAAACCGGGAGCTTCGCATGTCCGTCACTGTTCACCCCCTCTATGCCGGGCTCATGGCCCGCCGCTCCGGCAATGCGCGTGCGCTCGCGGCTCCCGGGCCGGACGAGATGACCCTTCAGGCCATCGTGAAGGCCGGCGCGCAGGCACCTGACCATGGTCGCCTCGTGCCGTTCCGCTTCCTGCGGATCGCCGATGCCGCTCGCCCTCGCCTTGCGGATCTGCTGGAAGCGTCGAGCCGTGAATTGCAGCAGGAGATCGCCGCCCCGGAAATCGAGCGTGCGCGCGAGAAAGCGCATCAGGGGCCGGAAATCCTCACGCTGATCGGGCGTATCGACGCGGCTCATCCGAAAATCACTGCGTCCGACCAGTGGCTCGCCGTGGGCTGCGCGCTGGAAAACGTGTTGCTCGCGGTGCAGGCCGCAGGCTTTGCCGCCGCTGTCCGTTCGGGCAAATTCCTTGAAACGAAGGCGATGCGGGAAGGCTTTGCGCTGGGTGAGAACGAGCACCTCACCTGCCTCATCGCCATCGGCACGCCGACGGATTGGCCGCCGGCGAAGCCCAAGCCGGAGCTGGATCGCGTTTTCGCGGTGTGGAACGGCTGATCAGTCCGTGTTCCCGCGAATCAGCTCGATGATGCCGGAGAAATCCCCACCGCCTTCGCCCCATGCTGCGTGAAGGCCGTAGAGCTGCGTTGCGAGCGCGCCCAAGGGCGTGGTCGCTCCGGCGGCGGCGGCGGCATCCTGGCTCAGCTTCATGTCCTTCAGCATCAGCGCGGTGGCGAAGCCCGGCTTGTAGCCATTGTTGGCGGGACTGGTGGGCACCGGACCGGGCACCGGGCAATAGGTCGTGAGGCTCCAGCACTGGCCCGAGGAGGTGGAGGCCACATCGAACAAGGCCTGGTGCGACAGGCCGAGCTTCTCGGCCAGCACGAAAGCCTCGCCCACGGCGATCATCGAGATGCCGAGGATCATGTTGTTGCAGATCTTCGCGGCCTGACCAGCGCCCGCACCGCCGCAATGCACGATCTTCTTGCCCATGGCTTCGAGCAGGGGCTTCGCGCGGGCGAAAGCGGCATCCGCGCCGCCACACATGAAGGTGAGGGTGGCCGCCTTGGCACCGCCCACGCCGCCGGAGACCGGCGCATCGACCGGCACGAGCCCTGCCGCTTCGGCCTGGGTATGCACGGCGCGAGCGGATTCAACATCAATCGTCGAGGAATCGATGAGCAAGGTGCCCTTCGCGGCGATGCCGACGATTTCGCCCCACACAGCGCGGACATGCTTTCCCGCCGGAAGCATGGTGACGATGGCTTCCGCACCCTTCACCGCTTCCGCGACGCTCTTCGCAATCGCAACACCACCCGCCTGCGCTTCCGCGATGGCCGCCGGCGAGAGGTCGAAGCCCGTCACCGCATGGCCTGCCTTCACGAGGTTCTGCGCCATGGGGCCGCCCATATTGCCGAGCCCGATCACCGCGATGGTCGTCATGTCTTCTCTCCCCTTTTGGTCGCCCGGATGTTCCAGCGAGCCAGCAAGGCTTCCGCATCTCCGGTTCCGATATCGATGAAGGTAGCGCCCTGCTTCAGGGCGGGTTCGAGCTGCGGCGGCATGGCTGCCTCGCCCTTGATGAAGGTGAGAACCACCGGCGGTGCGCCGCGCAAAACAAGGTGATGGATGATCCCGCCCGGCACCCTTTCGAGCCGTTGGTCGCGGATGTCATGCCCGCGCCGGATATAGGGCCAGCGGCGCAGATAGGCCGCCTCATCCTGCCCCGCAAGATCGTTCGAGACGAGAATCGCGGTGACATCCGATGCCGCATTGGCGCTTTTCGCAACGAATGGCCCGGCGAGGATCACCCCCCGCAGGGCGGTCTCGTTCCGCGTGAAAGCCGTGAGGTCATCGGTGAGCGAGCGGAGCGCCTCAAGCCCGATGCCCGGGACGGTTTCTGCAACCTCGCGCTTGAACATGCTACCAAGTCCGCCCGATGATCCCTTGGGACGGTAGAGAAAGCGCGTGGTGAACCACAGACCGGCAATGCCGGCGAGGATCATGAGGCCGGTATCGAAGTCGATCATGCCGGTCAGCGCGTGCCGAGCAGATTGCGCGCGACGATCATCCGCATGATCTCGTTGGTGCCTTCGAGGATCTGGTGGACGCGCAGATCACGCACGATTTTCTCGATGCCATAATCCTGAAGATAGCCGTAGCCGCCGAGCAATTGCAGTGCGCGATCCGCCACGCTGGATGCGGTTTCGGTGACGAAACGCTTGGCCATGGCGCAGCGCATCGTGGCATCTGCTTCCTTGCGATCATAGGCGCTGGCGGCGGCATAGAGAAAAGTGCGCGCGGCTTCGAGATCAATCGCCATATCCGCGAGACGGAACTGAAGCGCCTGGAAATCCTGTAGTTTCTTCCCGAAGGCCACGCGCTCGGAGAGGTAGCTCTTCGCCTTGTCGAAAGCCGATTGTGCGCCGCCCAAAGCAGAGGCCGAGATATTCAGCCGCCCGCCATCGAGCCCGCTCATCGCGATGGTGAAGCCCTGCCCCTCCTTGCCGAGGAGGTTGGAGACCGGCACGCGGCAATCCTCCATGATCACCTGCCGGGTGGGCTGGGCGTTCCAGCCCATTTTCTTCTCGTTGGCCCCGAAGGAGAGTCCGGGCATATCCTTCTCGATCAGAAGGCAAGAGATGCCTTTCGGCCCCTCCTCGCCCGTGCGCACCATCACGGCGTAGAGATCCGTGGAGCCCGCGCCGGAAATGAACTGCTTGACGCCATCGACGATATAAAAGTCGCCCTCGCGGCGCGCCCGCGTCTTCAGCGCCGCCGCATCCGAGCCCGAGCCCGGCTCCGTGAGGCAATAGGAGGAGAGCATCTCCATGGAGACCATGGCCGGCATGTATTTCGCCTTCAGCGCCTCGTCCCCGAAACGCTCGATGAGCCCCGCCACCATGTTATGGATCGAGAGATAGGAGGCAACCGCCGGGCAGCCCGTGGAGAGTGCTTCGAACACGAGCGCCGTTTGCAAACGCGTGAGGCCCGAGCCGCCCGATTCCTCGCTCACATAGCAGGCACCCATGCCAAGAGCGGCCGTTTCGCGCAGCACATCGACCGGGAAATGCTTGTTCTCGTCCCATGCGAGGGCATGCGGAGCGAGTTTTTCATCGGCGAAGGCGCGGGCCATCTCGATGACCGCGCGATCGTCATCCGAGAGCGCGAAGGCACGGTTTTCCACTGGCGCGAGCATGACACTTCCTCCCCATGAAGCGGCGTTCGATCCGGTTTTCCGGTTGGTCGCATCGGCACCGCAGCACCGCAAGGCGCATCACAGCACAACGATTCCGGAATGCTTGGCCTTGTTCTCCGGCTCGACATGGATCGTGATGATGGCCCCCGAAAAGGCTTCGCGCAACCCGGCCTCGATGCGATCACAAATGTCATGCGCGCGATCGACCCGCATATCGCCGGGCACCACGAGATGGAACTCGATGAAGGTGGCCGGGCCTGAATGGCGCGTGCGCAGGTCATGCGCCTCCAGCGCGCCCTCGCCCTGCCGCCCGATGATCGCGCGGATATCGTCGAGTTCTTCCGGTGCTGCGGCCTCGTCCATCAATCCGCCGAAGGAGCTTTGCATCAGCTTCCAGCCGGAAACGAGGATGTTCACGCCCACGAGCCCTGCGAGCAGCGGATCGAGCCAGGGCAGGCCGGTCGCGACGCTGATGACCAGCGCCATCAGCACGCCCAGCGAGGAGATCACATCCGTCAGCAAGTGTTGGCCATCGGCCACGAGGGCGGGCGAGCGCAGCTTGCGCCCCCGCGTGATGAGCAGCCAGCACCAAGCCCCGTTGAGCACGCCCGCGAGCACGTTGAGGCCGTAGCCGAGGGGATTATGGCTCACCACGCGTGGATTGTTCCACGCGCCCCAGGCCGCATGGAACACTGCCATAGCCGCCACGAGAATCAACGCGCCTTCAAACACCGCCGCGAGATATTCCACCTTCTGGTGGCCATAGGGGTGCTTGGCATCCGCCGGCTTCGCGGAAAGGCGCAGAGCGAACAGGGCGACGCAGGCCGCGACCACATTGATCGTGCTCTCGAGGGCATCCGAGTAGAGCGCGACAGAGCCGGTGTAGAACCAGGCCGCGAATTTCAACCCGAGAACGATCAGGCCAATGGCGATGCTCCCCAGCGCAATGCGCTGGGCTTCATCGAAACGGAGGTTTGCCGAGGTGGAAGCCATGGCGCTCTTTCCTCCGCGCCGTCGCGAAGGTCAAGTCAGCGCTAGGGCAAAGCGGTCAGCGCCCGGAAAGGCGCTTCGCATTGGCTTTCATGGTGTTGCTGGTCGGGCGCGCGGCCGCACTCGCGATTCGCATGGGCGCTGAAGCCGCGACATTCGAGGCGGAATGCACATCGCCGAAGGCCATGCGCGTTGCGAATTCGATGCCGATCCGCATGCCCTCGAGGTTGGCCGCCACCACGCCGCTTTGCACGGCAAGAACCTTCTCGGTCACCATCCGCTCGCTCTCGAGCCGCCCGGCCGGGGCGCGGCCCACGGCAAGGTTATGCGCTTCCTGCGCTAGGCGCGGGATGCGGTTCGCAACGATGAGGGAAGACATCCAGAAGGTCCACATGGGCACCCCCATCATCCGGGCATAAGGTTCAGGCGTCAACGACTATTGCTGGCAGCCAGTGTGCAATGCTGCTAACAGCATGATATGTCGCATGTTTTTTCATTTAAAGTTTTGCTGATGTCAAGACTTCCGTAACGGGAGCGGCGCTCTCCTGTCGGAAACGGACCAGTCGAGACGGAGGAATTCATGGTTGATGCCGATTTCCGTCGCCAGCTTCAGGGCTATGGGCTGACGACGGCGAACATTCTCTACCACATGCCGGATCACCCGAATCTGCTGCAGAATTTCATCTGGCAGCAATACGATCTCTTCCCGAAATTTCCGGCATTGCGTAAGTTCCTCGAATTTTGGAAACGCGAGATCGAGGGCGGTCTGCATTCGGTGATCGTGGCGCATAACCGGCTGATCACACCGGCGGAGATCCGCTCCATCGGGCATGAGTTCAAATTGAATTAAGACGTTCAGATTGAACTCAGAAGCGGTCGAGAATTCAGAGGATCGACCAGCGCGTGTTCTGCGCGAAGATCTCCAGCGCGATCGTGCCGACGAGCGAATTGCCGGCGCGATCCAGCTCCGGCGACCACACGGCAATCGCACCCTGTCCCGGCGCAACCGCGACGATGCCGCCGCCGACACCGCTCTTCGCCGGCAGGCCCACGCGATAGGCGAAACTGCCGGTGGAATCATACATGCCGCAGGTCATCATCACGGCATTCACCCGCCGCACATAGCGCTGCGCGAGCACGCTCTCACCCGAATGGATGGAGAAACCATCCATCGCCAGGGGCAAGGCCGCGCGGGCGAGATCGCGCACGGTGGCTGAAATCGCGCATTGGCGGCAATAGGCATCCACCACCTGATCGGGCGAGTGTGTGAGATTATCGTGCACCTTCAGGATGTTGGCGATCGCCCGGTTCTGGAAGGCGGTCGCCATCTCGCTTTGCGCGACCTTGTCATCCAGCCCGCCGGTGATTGCGCCGGCGCAGGTGCGGAGATAGGCGAGCACAAGGGCCGCGACATCCGGCGTCCGCGCCATCAGGTAATCGGTCACGGTTAGCGCGCCAGCATTCACGAAGGGGTTGCGCGGCGCGCCCAGCTCCGCCTCGAGGATCGCGAGATGGTTGAAGGCCGTGCCCGAAGGCTCCTTGCCCACGCGCGTCCAGATCTCGTCACCGCCGCGATTGAGCGCGAGTTCCAGCGCGAAAAGCTTGGTGATGCTCTGGAGCGAGAAGGGCTCGTCGCAATCGCCGATCGCGACATCCGCACCATCGAGCGTGGCCACGGCCATGCCGAACTTGCGGCCATTCACCTTGGCGAGTTCGGGGATGTAATCCGCCACCTTGCCCTTGCCGAAGGCCGGACGCACATGCTCGGCGATGTCGGCCAGCAAATCCTGCAGGCGGTAGGCGGTAAAGGGGCGCGGCTCGCGCATGGAAGGCCTCGATCAGCGGATGCGGGGTCGCGCCTCCTAGCGCCGATTTGTGACGACGCAAGGAAAATCCCGCCGGAAACAGAAAAAACCGGCATTTCTGCCGGTTTTCATGTTCTTTCCCCCGCCTGGCGTTCCGCCTCAGGCCCAGGCTTGCTGCCGGGCCGGATTCGGAGCGGATGAGACGATGCTGTAGCGGGTAGTCGCCGACGAGCGGCTCGCGGAAGCCCGCTCGCGCCATTTCTTGTCCGCTTCCTCATAAGACCGGTAGGGCCCAAACACGCGCTCGGTTCCGGGAACGACTTCCTGGAATTCCACGCACTGATATTCCCCGCCAATCACCCAATATTGCCTCGACATGATCCTGATCCTCGAAAGTAGGGGGTTTGGGGAGAGCGGGACGGTGGGAGTTCCGTCCCGCTCCTCAGCTGCCGATTACTCGGCCGCAATCGCCTTGCCGTGTCCCTCGCCACCATGGAACTGCTCGCTCTCGGTCGAGCCGGCCATCGCGGTGGTGGAGGACTTGCCCTGGCTGATCGCCATCGCCACGGCATCGAAATAGCCCGTGCCGACTTCGCGCTGGTGACGGACGGCGGTGAAGCCGATGTCCTGCGCAGCGAATTCGCGCTGCTGCATCTCGGAATAGGCACCCATGCCGCGCTGCGAATAGCCCTTGGCCAGCTCGAACATCGAGAGGTTGAGGCTGTGGAAGCCG
>JALOTF010000074.1 GCA_025458025.1 Beijerinckiaceae bacterium
TCGCAGGCCGGGCCGGTCGCCCTTCCCAGCCGCGCAGGCGAGCGCGATATGGCCCACCGTATTCGCCCCTTCGTCGCCGTAACGCGCGGCATCCGGCGCACCGCCAATGCCCACGGAATCGAGCACGATGAGCAGCGCGCGGCTCATATCATCACCCCTCTCATGCGGAATCCGTGATGCTTTCGGCGATGAGCGGGAAATTGGGTGCCGCAGCATCCCCGATGGCATAGGCTGCGCGGATGGCGCGTTCGGCCGCCTCGAACTGCGCATCGGTCCGCGCATGCACGAGGGCGAGGGGGGTAGGGCGAGGGGGGTGTCCTTCTCCACCCGCACACCGAGTTCCGCGAGGCCCGTGAGACCCACGGCATGGTCGATCGCATCCTCGGCGCGGGTGCGCCCGCCCCCCATCGCCACCACCGCGAGGCCGATGCCACGCGTGTCGATCGCCCCGACGATCCCAGCCTTTCCGGCCAGGACTGACCGGACGATTGGCGTTGCAGGCAGATGCGTTGAAGGCTTCTCCATCAGGTCGGATGGCCCACCCAACGCCGCAACCATCCGGCCAAACACCTCCGCCGCGCGCCCGCTCTCGATGGCCGCCGCGATCTTGCCGCGTCCCGCCTCGGGGCTGGCGGCCAGCCCGCCGGTTGCGAGCATCTCGCCGCCGAGCGCGATGGTGACATCCAGCAGGCGACGGTCCTTCCGTGTGCCCAGAAGGTTCTGAACCGCGTTCATCACCTCCACCGCGTTGCCGGCAGCGGGAGCGAGTGGCTGGTTCATGTCGGTGATGAGCGCGGTTGTTTTCAGCCCTGCGCCATTGGCGACCGCGACGATGCTCTCGGCCAGCGCGCGCGAATCCTCCCGCGAGGCCATGAAGGCCCCGGAGCCGGTCTTCACATCCATCACGAGGCCCTGAAGGCCGGCTGCGAGCTTCTTCGAGAGGATCGAGGCCGTGATGAGCGGGATGGATTCAACCGTCGCGGTCACATCGCGGATGGCATAGAGCCGCTTGTCGGCTGGGGCGAGGTCTTCGGTCTGGCCGATGATCGCGGTGCCGATCTCGCGCACGACTTTGCGCAGGTTCGCGGGGTCGGGCCGGGTCGAATAGCCCGGAATGCTCTCGAGCTTGTCCAGCGTGCCACCGGTATGCCCGAGCCCACGCCCCGAAATCATCGGCACGAAGCCGCCACAAGCCGCCACTGCCGGCGCGAGGATAAGGCTCACGAGATCGCCCACGCCGCCGGTCGAATGCTTGTCGAGCACCGGGCCGGGCAGAGCGAGGTCATCCCAGTTCATCATGGTGCCGGAGCGGGTCATGGCGCGTGTCAGCGCCACCGCTTCGGCGCGGCTCATGCCGTTGAGGAACACCGCCATGGCGAAAGCCGCAGCCTGCATGCCCGTAACGCGCCCATCGACGAGACCGGCGATGAGAAAACCGATTTCGGCCTCTTCCAGCGCGCGCCCATCGCGCTTCTTCCGGATGATTTCCTGCGGAAGATACATCTCAATACGCCTTGCTGCTGGTGTGGGATTCGCCTCCGGTGATAACGGCCGCGAGCGCATCATGCAGGCCCGAGGCGCCGAAGCGGAAGGTCTCCGGCGTGGTCCAACCCGGGCCCATCACATCATCGGCGAGCGCGAGATAGGCCCCGGCATCGGCGAAGCTGCGAATGCCGCCGGAGGGCTTCAGCCCCACATTGCGCGGCACGGCGAGAATAGCGTTGAGCATCACGCGCGCGGCCTCCAGCGTTGCACCGGTGCCGGATTTGCCGGTCGAGGTCTTGATGAAATGCGCGCCGCAGCGAATGGCGAGATCTGCCGCGCGGCGAATGCTGCTCGCATCCGGATAGCCGCCGCTTTCAAGAATCACCTTCAACCGCCGATCCGCTGGCAAGGCGGCCTTCACGCCACAGATCATGGCGGCGGCTTTTTCCTCGTCGTCCGCGAGGAAAGCGCGCCACGGCATCACGAGGTCGATTTCGTCCGCACCGGCTTCGAGCGCCGCCTGCATCAGCGCCAGAACATCGGGCAGGGTTTCCTCGCCCGAGGGGAAATTCACCACGGTTGCGATGCGGATGCCCGTGCCTGCAAGCGCTGCCTTGGCATGCGCGACGTGGCGCGGCCAGACACATACCGCCGCGACGGGTGGAATATTCTCGTCACCCTTTGCTTTCGCGCAGAGCTTGGCCACATCCGCCTCGCTTGCATGGTCACCGAGTTCGGTGAGGTCGAGCAGCGCGATGGCGCGGCGCGCGAGGGCGATCTCGGCTTCGGTGCTCATAGGCCAGCCTCCAGCAGGCCGGTGATCATGCGGATCATCGCGGCGCTGCCCTTCGCGGCGACGACCTTGGTGTCGTGGTGCGAAATTTCCGCACCAGCGAAACCTGCCGCGAGGTTGGTGACCATCGAGAGGGCGGCCACGCGCAAGCCGAGACGCCGCGCGATGATCACCTCCGGCACGGTGGACATGCCGACAAGATCCGCGCCGAGGATCTTCATCGCGCGGATCTCCGCCGGGCTCTCGAAAGTCGGGCCGGAGAACCAGAAATAGACTCCCTCATGGTGCGGAATACCCTCGCGTGCGGCGACATCGCGCAGTTTTGCACGCAAACCGGGATCATAAGAGTTCCGCATATCCACAAAGCGCGCATCGCCCTGTTCGCCGATCAGCGGGTTGCGGCCGGACCAGTTCACGTAATCGGAATGCACGACGATGGAGGTCGGGCCAACCTCGCTCCGCAGCGATCCCGCCGCATTCGTGAGGATCAGCGTGGAAGCGCCGAGCGCCTTCAGTGCTTCGAGAGCTGGGCGCATCGCGGCGGAATTGCCATGCTCGTAATAATGCTCGCGGCCCGAGAAGACCGCAACACGCCGCCCCGAAAGCTGGCCGATGATCAGCCGGCTCTGGTGGCCCGAAACGCCCCCCTTCGGGAAACCGGGCAGGCTCTCGTAAGGAACCGAAACCGCGCCGGAAACCTGCTCGCCCAGCTGACCGAGGCCAGAGCCGAGAACAATGCCTGCTTCCACGGGCGCCACGCCCGCCGCGCGGTGAATGATCGACAAGGCTTCCATCATCAGGCTCCGCTACCGAGATTCTCCGGCCCGAAGGAATAGGGCAGGAGAGTCGAGAGCGTGAAGCTCGCGCGGATGCCCTCGGGCCCGGCGATGTGGATCGGGCATTCCTGCTCCGCGAATTCGCGGATGCGCTGCCGACATGCGCCACACGGCGTGCAGAGCCCTTCGCCTGCGCCAACCACCACGAGTTCGGCGATGCGCCGCGAGCCGCCGGCGATCATCGCGGAAATCGCGCCGGCTTCCGCGCAGGTTCCCGCCGGGTAGGCTGCGTTCTCGACATTCGGCGCGGCATAGATCCGGCCATCCGCGCTGAGGATCGCCGCGCCCACCGAGAAGCGCGAATAGGGTGCATAGGCGCGCTCGAATGCGAGTTTCGCCGCATCGAACAAGGCCTGAAGCGGCGTTCCCGCGCTCGTGTCCACGGACATTCTTACCGCTCCTTCACATAAGGCACGCCGCTCGCCTTCGGCGGAATGGCGCGGCCGACGAATCCCGCGAGCAGGATCACCGTCAGAACATAAGGCAAAGCCTGGATCGCCTGAACCGGTACCTCGCCGATGCCGGGCAACACCACGCCCTGCAGGCGGATCGCGGCGGCATCGAGCAGGCCGAAAAGCAGGCAGGCCCACAGCGCCGCGACCGGTCGCCATTTCGCAAAAATCAGCGCGGCGAGCGCGATGAAGCCCTTTCCAGCGGTCATGTGTGGCAGGAAACTCGCGGCCTGCGCCACCGACATATAGGCGCCGCCAATGCCGCACAGCAAACCGCAGGCGAGCACGGCCGAAAACCGCAGCCGGGTGACGGAAATGCCCGCCGTATCCACCGCCGCCGGGTTCTCACCCACGGCGCGGATTCGCAGACCCCAGCGTGTGCGATAAAGCAGGAACCACGTCACCGGCACCGCGAGAAACGCGAGATAAACCGGCAAGGCGTGGCCCGAGACCACCTCGGCATAGAACGGCCCGAGGACGGGCACGCTTGCAACCGAATCCACGAAAGGCAGCTGGATCTCGTTGAGGCGCGCGGCGCCTTCGAGCGACGGCGTGCGCCCGCCCTGATTGTACCAGGCATGGCCGAGGAGCGCCGTCAGCCCCCCGACCAGCACGTTGATCGCCACGCCGGTCACGATCTGGTTGCCGCGCTGGGTGATGCAGGCAAAGCCGTGCACCAGTGCAAGTACGAGCGAGGCCGCGATGCCCGCCAGCAGGCCGATCAGCGCCGAGCCGGTCGCCAGAGCCGTGGTGGCCGAGGCGAAGGCCGCGCCGAGCAACTTGCCCTCAAGGCCGATATCGACGACGCCTGCCTTCTCCGAATAAAGCCCGGCGAGGCAGGCGCAGAGCAGCGGCACCGCGAGCCGCACGCCGGAATCGAGAATGCCGAGCGCGAGCAGATAGCTTTCCATCACGCAGGCTCCTTCCGGGTGAGAAGCTTCGCGATCCACGGTTTCAGCATGAATTCCAGCGCGCCGGCAAAGAGGATCACCAGCCCCTGGATCACCACGATCATGTCACGCGAGATGCTCGGCTTGTCGAAGGCGAGTTCGGTGCCGCCCTGATAAAGCACGCCGAACAGCAACGCCGCGAAGACGATGCCCACGGGGTTTCCGCGCCCCATCAGCGCAACGGCGATCCCCACGAAACCGTAGCCGGCGGTGAAGGCCAGCAGCAGGCGATGCTGCACGCCGAGAATTTCGTTCACCGCCATCATCCCGGCCAGCGCACCGGAGATCGCCATGGCGAGAATAGTGATGCGCTCGGGCGAAATGCCGGCATAGCGCGCGGCGGTGGGGTTCGCGCCCACGGTGCGGATCGCATAGCCGAGGCGCGAGCGGTAAATGAGCAGCCACACCGCGACAGCGGATGCCAGCGCGAGCACGAAGGAGAGGTTCAGCGGCGATTTCGCGAGCTTGAAGCCAAGGCTCGCGGCAATCTCGTGCAGGAAGGGCAGTTTCCCGCCATCCGCAAAAACACGCGAGGAGGGTTCCATCATGCCCGTCGGGCGGAACACATCCACCAGCAGGTAAACCAGCAGTGCGCTCGCGATGAAGTTGAACATGATGGTGGTAATCACCACATGGCTGCCGCGTTTCGCCTGCAACCAGCCGGGAATGGCCGCCCAGCCCGCGCCAAACAAGGCGGCCGCGAGAATGGCCGCCGGCAGCGCGATGATCGCCGGTAGCGAACCGAGGAGCAGCGCCGCAATCGCCGCGCCGATGCCCCCGAGCATGGCCTGGCCCTCGCCGCCAATGTTGAACAAACCGGCATGGAAGGCCACGGCCACGGCAAGGCCCGTGAAGATGAAATTCGTGGTGTAATAGAGCGTGAAGCCAATGCCTTCAGCATGGCCCAATGCGCCGCGCAGCAGAAGGGCAGTGGCTTCCAGCGGGCTTTCGCCGATCGCCAGCACCACAAGGCCGGAGGCAAGGAAGGCGAGGCCCACGTTGAGCGCCGGCAGCAGGATGACATCCGCCCAGCGGGGCAGGGAGACGGGCTTTGCACTCATGCCGCGTGCTCGCCCGTTGTGGCTTCGAGCCCGGCCATCATCAGGCCGATTTCGTTCTGGTTGGTCTCCTCGGTGCGGCGCATGCCCATGAGGCGCCCGCCGCACATCACGCAGATGCGATCCGACAGGGCAAAGATCTCGTCGAGTTCCACGGAGACGAGCAGGATCGCCTTGCCCGCGGCCTTCAGATCGAGAATCTTGCGGTGGATGAAGGCAATGGCGCCGATATCCACCCCGCGCGTGGGCTGCGCGATGATCAGCACATCGGGCTCGGTCTCGACCTCGCGCGCGATCACGATCTTCTGCTGGTTGCCGCCGGAGAAATTCGCGGTTTTCAGCAGCGGATCAGGCGGGCGCACGTCAAAACGCGTCATCTTGCCGGCGGTATCGGCAATCGCTGCCTTTTGGTCGATAAAGAGCCGGCTGCCGTAACTCGGGTTGTCCTGCCGGCCGAGAATGGCGCTTTCATGGGCGGGGAAAATCGTCACGAGACCCATGCGCTGCCGGTCCTCCGGCACATGGGCGAGGCCCATGGCGCGCAATGTGCCGGCATGGGCATTCGCTGGCACGGGCTTGCCGCAGATAAACACCTCGCCGGAGCGCCGGGGCATCATGCCTGAAAGGCTTTCGATGAGTTCAGACTGGCCATTGCCCGAAACACCCGCGAGGCCCAGGATTTCCCCGGCCCGTACGGAAAACGAGAGGTCCTCGACGCGCAAAACGCCGCGCGCATCCGTCACTGAAATGTTCCGCACATCGAGCAGCACGGCCTCGCCCGCCACGCCCGGCGAGCGGACCGGCTGGCCGACCGGGCGACCGACCATGAGTTCGGCGAGTTCCTGCGGGTTGGTCTCGCTGGTCTTCCGATGCGCGACCATTTCACCACGCCGCATCACGGAGACATGATCCGTGATCGCCATGATTTCCTTGAGCTTGTGGGTGATGAGCAGGATGGTCCGCCTCTGCCGGCGCAACTCCGCCAGCGCGCGGAACAATTGCTCGGCTTCCGCCGGCGTGAGCACGCCGGTCGGCTCGTCAAGGATGATGATCTGAGCGCCGCGATAGAGCGCCTTGATGATTTCCACCCGCTGCTGCTGACCGACCGAAAGCTCGCCCACGATGGCATCCGGATCGACCTGAATGCCATATTCGGTGCCAAAACGGATGATCTCCGAACGCGCTTTCGCTAGCCCGCCCGCCGTGAGCGCACCGCCTTCCATGCCGAGCATCACGTTTTCAGCCACGCTCATCGTGTCCACCAGCATGAAGTGCTGATGC
The DNA here is from genome assembly GCA_025458025.1 of Beijerinckiaceae bacterium. Lineage (GTDB taxonomy): Bacteria > Pseudomonadota > Alphaproteobacteria > Rhizobiales > Beijerinckiaceae > Rhabdaerophilum. The sequence goes on from JALOTF010000074.1 coordinate 6,856, forward strand.
ACCATGCCAATGCCCGCTGCGATGGCATCCGCCGAGGAGCGGATGCGGATCGGCTTGCCATGCACGATGATCTCGCCGGCATCGGCCTCATAGAAGCCGAAGAGGATCGACATCAGGGTCGATTTCCCCGCGCCGTTCTCGCCGATTATGCCATGGATGGACCCGTCCTCGACCATGAGATCGACGGAGCGGTTCGCATGAACCGCCCCGAAACGCTTCTCGATGCCGACGAGCCGGATGGCCGGGTTGCTCATCACGCGGAAACCGGATCAGCCGCCCGGATTATTGAACCGGGCACTTCTGGTCGGCCATGTAATCATGCACCTTCACGGTGCCGGCCTTGATATCCGCCGAGGCCTTTTCGACAGCCGCGCGCATATCAGCGGTGATCAGCGCCTTGTTGTTGTCGTCCTGCGCCCAATCCACGCCGCCTTCGGCAAGACCCAGCACGGTCACGCCGGCCTTCCACTGGTTGTTGTTGGCTTCGGTCAGCACCTTCTCGACCGCGACATCCACGCGCTTGAGCATGGAGGTCAGCACCTTGCCGGGATGCATGCCGTTCTGGTTGGAATCGACGCCGATACCGAGGATATTCGCATCCGCCGCCGCGCGCAGCACGCCCGCGCCGGTATTCCCCGCCGCATGGTAGATCACGTCCGCGCCGCGCGCGATCTGCGAACGGGCGAGTTCGCCGCCCTTCAGCGGATCATTGAAGGCCGCGCCGGTGGTGCCGGTCATGTTCTGGAAGATCTCGGCGCTGGCCTTGCCGGCCTTCACGCCCTGCGCATAGCCGCAGGCGAAGCGGCGGATGAGCGGGATATCCATGCCGCCCACGAAACCGACCTTGCCGGATTTGGAGGCCTGCGCGGCCAGAAGGCCCACGAGATAGGAGCCTTCATGCTCCTTGAAGACGATGGATTGCACATTCGGAAGATCGACCACGAAATCGATGATCGCGAAGCGCACATTCGGGAATTCGGCCGCGACCTTCTTGAGCGCCGAGCCATTGGAGAAGCCGATGGCGATGATCGGCGAATGGCCGTCGCGCGCGAAACGCGTCAGCGCCTGCTCGCGCTGGGCATCGTTCTGGATCTCGAATTCGCGATAGGCGATTCCGGTCTTCTTCTTGAAGGCCTCGGCGCCGTTATAGGCCGCCTCATTGAAGGATTTGTCGAATTTGCCGCCGACATCGAAGGTGATGGCCGGCTTGATCTGCGCATGGGCAGGCATCGCCACGAAAGCCGCGAGCGCGGCTGAAACTGCAAAACGCTTCATGGATAAAATCTCCCTTGGTCAGGCGCCGCCTTCGCGGCTTGTGCCTTGCCCCTAGAGCTAGCACGGGGAGCCGCGCTGTCGATCACCCGCGACGGGTTTTTTGCACAGCTCTATCGGGCGCGCTGCGGTTTTCTAGCAGGGCGAAAAGCCGGTCTCCATCGCCGCCGCAAGCAGCCGGCGGGTGTAATCCTCGCGCGGGTGGCGGATCAGGTTTTCGCTTTCGCCCTGTTCCACCACCTGACCGTCTTTCATCACGAGAATCGTATCCGCCATCGCCCGCACAACCGCGAGATCGTGGCTGATGAAGATATAGGCGAGGCCGTGCCGCCTCTGGAGATCACGCAACAGATCGACAATCGCTTTCTGGATCGAACGATCCAGCGCCGAGGTCGGCTCATCGAGGATGACGAGGCGCGGCTTCAGGATCATAGCCCGCGCAATTGCGATGCGCTGGCGCTGGCCACCGGAAAATTCATGCGGGAAGCGATTGCGCAGAGCAGCATCGAGATGCACTTCCTCCAGAGCTTCCGCCGCGCGCCGGTCTCGCGCGGCACTGGTAAGGCCGGGCTCATGCACCAGCAGCCCTTCGGTGATGATCTCACCCACGGTCATGCGCGGGGAGAGCGAGCCATAGGGGTCCTGAAACACCATCTGGAGCGAGCGGCGCAGCGGGCGCATCTCGGCGCGCGAGAGCGGGATGAGCGCGCGATCCTCCAGCCGGATCATCCCGGTCGCCGGTGCGAGCTTCACGATGGCCTTGCCCAAGGTGGATTTACCGGAACCGGATTCACCCACGATTCCGATGGTGCCACCGCGTTTCAGCGTGAGGCTCACGCCATCCACGGCCTTGATCACCTGCGTTGTGCGGCCGAAAAATCCGCTTTTCACCGGGTAATGCACGCGCACGTCCTGCGCTTCGAGCAAAACGGGAGAATCCGCCGGGGTGGGCTCCTTCGTGCCGCCGGGTTCGGCATCCAGCAGCGCGCGCGTGTAAGGGTGGCGCGGCGCGTTGAAAACCTGCTCCACCGGGCCGGATTCGACAATCTCGCCATGGCGCATCACCGCCACGCGCTTCGCGATGCGCCGGACAATGCCGAGATCATGCGTGATGAAGGCAATCGCCATGCCCATCTCGCGCTGGAGATCGGCTAGAAGCGCCAGAATTTCCGACTGGATCGTCACATCCAGAGCCGTGGTTGGCTCATCCGCGACGAGTAAATCCGGTCGGTTCGCGAGCGCCATGGCGATCACCACGCGCTGGCGCTGCCCGCCCGACATTTCATGCGGATAGGAGGCAAGACGCCGCGCTGCATCGGGAATGCGCACGCGTTCGAGCAGCGCCAGCGCCTCGGCCTTGGCATCTGCTGCCGAAACTGTCCGGTGCCGACGGATCACCGCGATGATCTGCTGCCCGATGGTGTAGAGCGGATCGAGCGAGGTCATCGGCTCCTGGAAGATCATTGTCACTTTCGCGCCGCGAACGCGGTCGAGCGCGACCTCGCTGGCGCCGATCAGTTCCTGCCCGTTAAGCATGGCCGAACCGGTCACCACACCGTTGGAGGCGAGCAGGCCTAAGGCCGCAAGCATGGTCTGGCTCTTGCCGGAGCCGGATTCGCCCACGATGGCCAGCGTCTCGCCCCGCGCGACCGAGAGCGAGACGCCCTTCACGGCATGCAATTCGTCCGCCTGCGTGCGGAAACGGACATGCAGATCGCGGATGTGGAATTGCGCCTGGTCCATCATCAGCGGTCTCGCGGATCAAGCGCATCGCGCAGGCCATCGCCGATGAAGTTAAGGCAGAAGAGCGTCGTCGTGAGGAAAATCGCAGGGAAAATCAGCAGGTAGGTCGCGCCCTGAATGTTGCGCGCGCCATCGGAGATGAGAACGCCCCAGCTGGTCATGGGCTCCTGCACACCGAGGCCCAGGAAGGAGAGGAAACTTTCGAGCAGGATCACTTTCGGCACGAGCAGGGTGGTGTAGACCACCACCGGCCCCAAAGTGTTCGGTATGATGTGCCGCCGGAGAATTCCCGGCGTGGAAACGCCGAGCACATCCGCGGCCTGCACGAATTCACGCCGTTTCAGCGAAAGCGTCTGGCCCCTCACGATGCGCGCCATGTCGAGCCATTCCACGGCCCCGACCGCGAGGAACATCAGCACGAAATTCCGCCCAAAAAACACGACCAGCATGATGACGAAGAAGATGAAGGGCAGGGAATAGAGCACATCCACCGCGCGCATCATCACGGTATCCACCCGCCCGCCGAGATAGCCCGAGACAGCGCCATAGGTTACGCCGATCAAGATCGCGACAAAAGTTGCGAGAAGCCCGATGGCCAGCGAAACGCGCCCCGCGATTAGCGTGCGTGTGAGCATGTCGCGGCCATTGCCATCGGTGCCGAACAGGAAACGGTTGCGCTCGATGGGCACGAGAAGCGTCAGTCGCTTGCCCTCCTCGGCGCGCTCCAGAACTTTTGCGGCATGAAACAGGTCGGAGCGCTCGAAAAAGGCGAGGCTGCGCTCGTCAATCGCGCGCGGCGCGGTGAGCACGAGGCGGATGGTATTACCCTCGCGCGTGTCGCTGGCGATGGTCGCGCGCAGGCGGCTGGCGGTGCGCTGGAGGGCCGGGCCGATGCGATCCTCAGTGGGTTGGCTCGCGAGGGACGCCGGCACCTTCACATAGTCGGAGTAGACCTTGTCATAGGCGTGGCCGGTCAGAAACGGCCCGAACAAGCACGCCAGCGCGATGAGGCTGATGAGCACGAGGCTCGCCATCGCCGCGCGGTTGCGCGCAAGGCGATCCCGCGCATCCGCCCAGAGCGAACGGCCATGCGTGGCGGCCTCACTCATAGCGGACTCGCGGATCGAGCAGCGCGTAGAGGATATCGACCACCATGTTGAACACGAGCACGAAGACCGCGACCACCACCACCGTGCCCATCACCAGCGTGTAATCGCGGTTCAGCGCGCCCTCGACGAAGTAGCGCCCGATGCCCGGCAGGCCGAAAATCGTCTCGACCACGACCGAGCCCGTGAGAAGGGCCGCTGCCGTCGGCCCGAGATAGGAGATGATCGGCAAAATCGCCCCGCGCAGGGCGTGGATGACGATGATCCGCTGGCCCATGCCGAGCGAACGGAGCGTGCGCACATGGTCGGATCGCAAGGCCTCGATCATCGAGGCGCGCGTCATGCGTGCCACCACCGCCACCTGCGGCAGGGCGAGCACGATGACCGGCAGGATGATGTTGCGCACCGCGCCATCATTCCAGCCGCCGACCGGCAGAAGCGCGAGCATCAGGCCGAACACGATCTGGAACAGCGGCGCGACCACGAAATTCGGGATGGTGACGCCGGCGGTTGCAAAGCCGATCACGGCATAATCCACGGCACTGTTCTGCCTGAGACTCGCGATCACGCCGAGCGTCGTCCCAACCCCGAGTGCCAGCAGGATCGCCAGCGTGCCAAGCGTCATGGAAACGGGCAGGCCCTTCATGAGGATCTCCGCAACCGAGAAATCGCGGATGTAGAAGGAGGGGCCGAGATCGCCGCGCAACAGGTTCGCGAGGTAGCGGCCATATTGCTCGATGAGCGGCCGGTCGAGCCCATAGGCGCGGTTGAGGTTCTCCATGATCTTCGCTTCGAGCGGCTGTTCGAGATCGAACGGCCCGCCCGGTGCCACGCGCATCAAGAAGAACGACAACGTGACCACCACGAAAAGCGTGGGGATGGACGAGAAAAACCGCCGGATGACGAAGAACAGCATCGCGTGAAACCCGCTTGCGCCAGGCGGGCGAGGGGCCCGCCCGGCGATCCGGTCAGGGTTTCAGCGTCACGAAGCGCGAGGCATTCGCACCCCGGAGGTTCTGGATATAGCCCTCGACCTTGTTCGAGATGAGGTTGCGGTTCGAGAAGTAGAGAATGCCCACATAGGGGTGCTCATCCGCGAGGATGCGCTCGGCTTTCGCGAGGATTTCCGCTCGCTTCTTCAGGTCTGTCTCGCGCTCCGCGTCGCGCATCAGCGCGTCATAGGCAGGGTTGGTGTAGTTCGCATAGTTCAGGCCCTTGTTGTCCGATTGCAGCAGGAACAGGAAGTTCTGCGGGTCGGAATAATCGCCGATCCAGCCGGCGCGGGCCACGTCGAAATCGCCCTTGTCGCGCAGATACGCGAAATGCGTGCGGCCATCGGTGTTGATGAAGGTGGTCTCCACGCCGATCTGCTTCCACATATCGGCTATGGCCACAGCGGTCGCGCGGTTATTGTCGGTGGTGTTGTAGCGGATCTGCACGCTGAGCTTCTTGCCGCCAAGCCCGAAACCGGCTGAAGCGAGCAGCTTCTTCGCCTCATCCTCGCGCTCGATCACCGATTTCGCCTTGTAATCGACCTCCACCGGCTTCTCGACATAGTTCGCGATGCCCGGCGGAACGAAGGCATAGGCCGGCACCATCGTGCCTTGCCAGACCTGTTCAGCGATGAATTCGCGGTCGATCACCATCGAGAGCGCCTTGCGCACGCGCACATCATTGAAAGGCGCCTTTGCCGTGTTGAAGGCGAAGTACCAGGTGCCGAGATAGGGCGAGACCTTCACCTGATCGCCGAGCCGCTCACGCAGGAACTTGATATGGTCGGCGGGGATATCAGTCGTCACATGCAATTCGCCCGCGAGGAACCGCCGCGCGCCGGCGGCCGTATCCTTGTGCGGGATGAAGTTCACGACATCGACCTTCACATTCGCCGCATCATGGAAAAGTGGGTTTTTCGCCATGCGTATATGCGAGTTCGGCACGTTCTCGACGAGCGTGAAGGCACCGTTGGAAACCAGATTGCCCGGCTTCACGAAATCCGCGCCGTGTTTCTCCACGCTCGGCGGATGGATGGGCGTGCCGGTCTGGTGCGTGAGCAATTCGAGGAAATAGGGGGTGGGACGCTCCAGCTTGATCACGAGCTTGCGATCATTCTCTGCCTTCACGCCCATATCCGCGGCGCTCTTGCCCTGGCCCTTGTTGAAGGCCTCGGCATTCGCGATGGGGTAGAGGATATTCGCGTATTTCGCGCCCGTTTTCGGGTCCATGATGCGCTTCAGCGAGAATTCGAAATCCTGCGCGCGCACGGGGTCACCGTTCGACCATTTCGCGTTGCCGCGCAGGTTGAAGGTGTAGGTCTTGCCATCCGGCGATATCGACCAGCTTTCCGCAACCCCCGGCGCGACCTGCCCGTTTTTGTCGTGGATGACCAGCCCTTCGAAGAGATCACGCAGCAGATGCGCCTCGGAGGTAGTGGAGGTCTTGTGCGGATCGAGCGTCTCCGGGTCGGAATCATAACCCCGGTTGAAGGTGACCTGCGCGAGCGCCGTCGTCGCACCCAGAGCCAGGATGCCTGCGGCCAGCATGTTCCTCAGAAGGCGCGCTTTTCCGCTCATGGACATTCTCCCCGTTCGCCTGCCGGCGGGCAGCGCGTAATGAGAGTGTTGCACATTGCGGAGCGCCCGCAAGAGGCTGCCGGGTGCGCGCCATCAGCGCTGAGGCTCGTCGCCTGTCGCGGGCTCTTCCCGCCACTCCCCGGGATTGGGCGGAGCCTGTGGCGAATAGCTGCAACGGTCGGGCTTCACATCGAGAAGCGGCGTGCCATCCACGCAATCGAGCCCGCGCACGAGCAGGACACCCTTCTCGATGCCGACCAGCGTGCAGAGCGAGGTGGCAATCGGGTTCGGCCGTACCGGCGAACGCAAGGCGAAAGTGCCGGTCGTCGCGCGATCCGAACGCGGACTCTGTTGGAGGAGATCGCGCCGCGCCTGATGCATCCAGTAGAGCACTTCGATTCGGGCGTAATGTTCTAGGCCCTTCAGCGCCGGCTGCCAGAGCGGATCGACCTCGATGCGACAGACCGGACCATCGGCCTTGCCCTGGCGCGGGCATTGGTCCCGGCTCGCAAATGGCGTGCGGATGCGCCCGATAAACACGAGCCGCGCATCGACCCGGTCGGGCAGGGGGGCTTCGATCTCGCCCGGTCGTGTCGCATCACAATCCATCAGGGTCTCCCGTGGCCGAATCCGGCGCGTCTGGCTCGGTCAGGATCCGAGCGGGATCGTGAGCAGGCAGCGCCAGTCGGAAATCGGCACATCATTGCCGGAATTGGTGATGGCGAGCCGGTCGAACCGCACCGCGCGCCCCTTCCAGCGTTGCGCCACCTCGGCGGCGCTGGCAGCTTTCGCATCGGGCGGAACCGGCCCGTAGAGCAGCGAGACATGCGGCGTGAACGGGCCGGGATCGAGGCTGAATTCCCGGATCGCCGCTGTCCGCAGCGCCTGAAGTGCGGATGGAAGCGGGAAACCCGCATAAAACGAGCGGTAGAAGGCATCCGTCATCACGATATCCTCTACCGGCACGGTGAAGGCCGGTGCGGCGGTTGCGAGAGCACGAACCCGCTCCGACAATGTGGCGGGATCGGCCGGGATATCGCCGAGCAGCGTGAGATGCGGATGGAAGACCGGTGTGCCGTGCCGCGCGGCGAGACGCCCGATCTCGGCGATGAAATCTGTCTCCTCGGCTTCGTTGGCCAAAATCCAGAGCGAGGTAACGGCGGAGGGTGGGTGGGTAGGAGACATTATTTCGGCGCCTAAGAAATTGGGGTTGCGCTCAAAAAGAAACCATCACTAGACTGTCATGAAAATGCCCGAAGAGGCATTCGATAAAATTTTGGGGGGAGGAACGATGGCCATTCGCGGGGCGGCCGTCGGGGTCGAGGCGCTGCAGGTGTCCTACGGCCGGACCAGGGTTCTCAAGGGCATCGATCTTCAGATCGGCGCCGGGAAATTTGTTGCGCTCATCGGTTCGTCCGGTTGTGGCAAGACCACGCTTCTCCGGGCGATTTCCGGCTTTATCAGCCCGGATTCCGGCACGATCACGGTCGATGGAAGGGATGTGACGCCCCTGCCGCCCGAGTCGCGCGGTATGGCCATGGTGTTCCAGTCCTACGCGCTCTGGCCGCATATGACAGTGGCCGAGAATATCGGCTACGGGCTCAAACTGCGCGGCGTGAACCGCGCCGATCGCGACCGGAAGATCACGGACGTTCTCGATCTCCTGCGCCTGCAGGGCTACGGCGACCGGAAAGTCACTGCGCTTTCCGGCGGGCAGCGGCAGCGCGTGGCCTTGGGCCGGGCGCTCGCGGTGGACCCGCCGGTGCTGCTGCTCGACGAGCCGCTCTCCAACCTCGACGCGAAGATCCGCCTCGCCATGCGGCACGAACTGAAAAGCCTGCATGAGCGGCTCGGGCTCACGGCCATCCATGTCACGCATGATCAGGAAGAGGCCATGACCATGGCCGACGAGATCGTGATCCTCGATGCGGGCGAGATCGCCCAGAAAGGCGCGCCAGAGGCAATCTATCGCGCGCCGAACTCGCCCTTCGTAGCGGCGTTTCTCGGCGCGGATAACGTGCTCGATGCGATGGCCGAGACGGCGGGCAGCGATATGGCGATCCGCATCGGCGAGGGCCCGGCGACGTCTCTCCCCTTGCGGCAGAAACTCGAGGGACGCTGCCATATCCATTTCCGTTCGCATGCGGTGCAACTCGCAGCACCGCCCGGGATGCCCGGCCTCCGGCTCCGGGGCACCATCACGCAGGCGAGCTATCCCGGCGGCACCTACCGCTACGAGGTGGAGACCCCCGCCGGGCGCTTCTTCGTTGACGATACCCGCCGCGCGAGCCCCGGTGATTGCGTGGAACTGACCATTCCGACGGAGGAGATGCACATCTTCCCCGCCACCACTGCGCCTGTCCGAACCTGAATGCCGCAAAGGAGACTTGCATGTCCAAGGAGCTTGCCATGCCCAGAATGCTTCGAATGTCCCGCCGCCTCGGCCTCGCTCTGGCCGTGGCCGGCAGCCTCGGTTTCATGTCCGGCGTCTCGGCCCAGACGCTGAATGTCGCGACTGCGGGCGACCAGAACATGGTCGATTACATCAAGGACTTCCTCGGCCCCATGTTCGAGAAGGCCAATCCCGGCGTGAAGGTGGTCGCCGTTGGAACCGGGCCGGGCGATTCCGGCTCGCAGAAAATCTATGAGAAGCTCTCGGCCCAGAAGGCTGCGAATGCCGACAAATGGGATTTCGACGTCATCGTCGCCCACCAGAAGATGTCAGGGCAGATGGTCACGGAAGGCCTGCTTGCGAAATATCGCGACAAGATCCCGACCAGCGCGATGGTGACCTCCGCCACCGCCTCGAATGCGCTCGGCACCAATGTCGAGGGCTTCGTGATGCCGATGTTCCAGTCGCAGACGGCCATCGCCTACAATGCCGACATGGTGAAATCCCCGCCCTCGACCTATGCCGAGTTGCGCGACTGGGTGAAGGCCAACCCGAAGAAGTTCGGCTATAACGGCATCAAGGGCGGCATGTCCGGCGTCGCCTTCGCCACGGGCTGGGTCTATGCCTTTGGCGGGGATGCGGAAAAGCTGGTGAAGGGCCCCTATGATGCCTCCACCAAGGCCGCATGGGACAAGGCGCTCGCCGAGCTCAAGGATTTCAACAAGAACTCGGTCATCACGCCGGGCAATGCCGGCACGCTCGACATGCTGAACCGTGGCGAGATCGCCATGGGCCCGGTCTGGGTCGATATGTTTTACACTTGGATGAATGACGGCAAGCTGCCGCCGAACATGAAGCTGAAGCTGCTTTCCCCGGGCATGCCGGGCCAGCCGATGTATTACGCCGTGCCCGCCAAGGCGGCGCAGGCAGATCTCGCCGCGAAGTTCATCGCCATGGCGACCTCGCCGCAGGTGCAGGCCGATGGCATTGTGAAGAAGTTCAACTGGTATCCCGGCATCGATGCGAAGCACCTCCAGGGCAAGCTCGATGACGCGACCTGGAAGAAGCTCTTCACGGACCTCACGCCCGAAGACCTCGCCAAGAACGCGCGGCCCTTCCCCATCGCGCCTTATTTCAACGACATTCTCGAGAGCTACGAGAAGAAGGTCGCGAACTGAGAAACCGGG
>JALOTF010000130.1 GCA_025458025.1 Beijerinckiaceae bacterium
GAACAAGCCGTCGATGCCCAGCCGCTTCAACGTTTCCTCGGCATGGCGCACGGAACCGTTGGTGAAGATGAATTTGCGCCCCGGCAGGGCGGAGATCGCCGCGCCGAGCTGGGCATCCGCCTCCAGCGAGGAGCGGTCGATGTCATGCACGAAATCGAGGAAGGGATGCGGGTCGATCCCATGCTCCTTCATCAGGCCGTTCAGCGTCGTGCCATGCACCTGATAGTAGTATTTCTGGATGGCGCGCGCCGTCAGCCCGTCCACTCCCAGCAGGTTGCTGATATAATTCGTGATCTTCTGGTCCACCTTCGGCCAGAGATCGGAATGCGGCGGGTACAACGTGTTGTCGAGGTCAAAGATCCAGGTCTCGACCGCCTGAAATCGCGCCACGAGCGCGCCTGAAGGGATGGAGGCTTCGTGGGACATGGGGCCGTTGTGAAAACCCGGGCGCTCGAATCGTCAAGAACGGTCAAAAGATAGGGTGAAGAGAGTTTTCCGCCAATTGTACAAGACGTGTTAAAGCGTGGTGCGGCTCAAAAGGGCTGCGGATAACGTGCCTTCATCGAGGTAATCGAGTTCGCCCCCCACCGGCACGCCATGCGCGAGGCGCGTGACCTTCACCCCCGCATTGGCCAGCATATCCGTGATGTAATGGGCGGTCGTCTGCCCCTCCACCGTAGCATTCAATGCGAGGATCACCTCGCGCACGCCATCTGCCGTAGCGCGATCGAGCAACTTGCCGAGCGCCAGATCTTCCGGGCCGGTGCCATCGATCGGCGAGAGTGTGCCGCCCAGCACATGATAGGCCGCGCGCAACGCGCCCGCGCGCTCCAGCGCCCAGAGATCGCCCACGCTCTCGACCACCATCAGGATTGAGCGGTCGCGGCGCGGATCGCGGCAGATCGCGCAAGGGTCGGAGGTATCGAGATTGCCGCAATCAGAGCAGGTCACGATGCGTTCGCCCGCGACCTGCATGGCCTGCGCGAGGGGCAGCAGCAGATCCTCGCGCTTGCGCATGAGATGCAGAACGGCGCGCCGGGCCGAGCGCGGGCCAAGCCCCGGCAGGCGGGCCAGAAGCTGGATCAGGCGCTCGATTTCAGGGCCGGCGAGGGCTTGGGCCATGGTTCAGAACCGGGCCAGGACTCAGAACGGCAGCTTGAAGCCGGGCGGCAGAGGCAGGCCACCGGTCAGCGCCTTCATCTTCTCGGCGATCACGTTCTCGGTTTTCGCGCGCGCATCGGCATGGGCCGCGAGCAGCAGATCTTCGACCATCTCGCGATCCTCGGGCTTCAGGAGGTCGGGGTCGATCGACACCGCCTTTAACGCGCCCTTGGCCGTGAGCGTGACCTTCACAAGGCCCGCGCCGGATTGCCCCTCGACGAGGGTTTCGTCGAGTTCTGCCTGCATGGCCTCCATCTTGGTCTTGAGACCAGCCATTTCCTTCATCATGCCCATGATGTCACGCATGGTTCTCTCCTCAATGCGAGTGGATCAGAGATCGTCGTCGCTGAATTCGGGATCGGTGAAATCCGGTGCCTCATCGGCCTCGCTGGGCGCGGCCTCGGCGGCGGCAGTGGGGCGCGCTTCCTCGATCTGCACGATCTGCGCGCCGGGAAAATGCTTCAAAATCGCCTGCACGGCCGGCCGGTTCTGCACACCGCGCCGCTCCTCCGCGCGCCTTTCCTCGGCGATTTCGTGGAGCGTTGCCGGCAAGGGGCCGGGCGGTGTTTCCACAACCGTCACACCCCACCGATGCCCGGTCCAATCAAGCAGCGCGCGCAGCAGGCGATTGGGGAGATCGACCTCGCCATGCGGCTCAAGGATGAACTCGATCCGCCCCGGCTCGAAACGCGTCACACGGATATCGCGGCTCAGCGCCATTTGCAGGCGAATGTCGCGCTTCGTTTCCGCGAGTGCCACCACGGCCTCGAAGCTCTGCGGCAGGTTGGCGGGCACCGCCTGCGGCTCCGCGCGTATCGCGGGACGCTGCATCTCGCCGCCCCCCGCGACCATGCGCGGTGCGCCGGGTTCGCCCATTGTCGGAGTGTTCGTGGCAGAGGTGCTGGCGCGCGGCGCATGCACAGAACCGCCGGCGGGCATGCCGCCACCACCGGCGGGCGCGCTCGCATTGCCGTTGCGCAGGTCGCGGATGATCTCCGCCGGGCCCGGCAGATCGGCGGCATAAGCGAGCCGGATCAGCACCATCTCCGCTGCGATTTTCGGCCGGGAGGCCGATTGCACCTCCTGCAGTCCCTTCAGCAGGATCTGCCACGCCATGGTGAGCGGGCGGATGGTGAGGGCCGCCGCGAAAGCCGCGCCGCGCTCGCGCTCGCCGGGCGAGAGGGCCGCATCCTTGCGTGACTCCGGCGTGAGCTTCAGCCGCGTGACGACATGCACGAATTCGGCGAGGTCCGTGAGGATCGCCACGGGGTCGGCACCCGAATCATACTGGCTTTCGAATTCGGTCAGGGCGGTGGCAATGTCGCCCTTCATCACCGCCTCGAAAAGGTCGATGATGCGCGAGCGATCCGCGAGACCGAGCGAGGCTCGCACTGCCTCCGCTTCCACATTCCCGCCGCCATGGGCAATCGCCTGATCCATCAGCGAGAGCGCATCGCGCATCGAGCCTTCGGAGGCGCGCGCGATGAGGCCAAGCGCCTCGCGCTCGATTCTCACCTGCTCCTTGCCGGCAATGCCTTCGAGATAGGCGATCATCTCGTCGGCCTCGATCCGGCGCAGATCGAAACGCTGGCAGCGCGAGAGCACGGTGACCGGAACTTTCCGGATCTCGGTGGTCGCGAACAGGAATTTCACATGCGGCGGCGGCTCTTCCAGCGTCTTCAGCAGGCCGTTGAAGGCGGCTGTGGAGAGCATGTGCACTTCGTCGATGATGTAGACCTTGGTGCGCGCGGAAACCGGCTTGTAGCGCGCGGCTTCGATGATCTCGCGGACATTGGAAATCGAGGTGTTGGAGGCCGCGTCCATCTCGATCACATCGACATGCCGGCTTTCCATGATGGCCTCGCAATGAAGGCCGAGGGTCGGCATGTCGATCTGCGGGGTTTTCACCTGATCGGTTTCGTAGTTCAGCGCCCGGGCGAGAATGCGTGCCGTCGTCGTCTTGCCCACGCCGCGCACGCCCGTGAAGATATAGGCCTGATGGATGCGGTTCGTGGAAAAGGCGTTGCGCAGAGTGCGCACCATCGCGCCCTGGCCGATCAGATCCTCGAAGCTCTGCGGGCGATACTTGCGGGCGAGAACGCGGTAATTGCCGCCATTTTCGGCTGAAGGAAGGTCTGACAAAGCCATGATCCCTCCCTCCGTGCCGCGCGCCTCAAGCTGAAAACCTGTCCCGCCGTTCAACACACTGGCCTTCTCGGCCCGGCAAGGGAAGGGGTGGGAGGCTGGACAATAACCCGCTCGATCTCGTTGGGGCTGCTTCCTTCCGGACCTGACCCGGTTGGCGAGGGATGCGTCCACCGCCAACCTCCCGCTCGCTATATGGGCGATCTCGCGGCTGAAAACAAGCGAGGCCGCGCCCATCGCGCATGCGTTTTTCGGGCTCGCCAGCCAGCCCCGCGAGGCGCTAGAACGGGAGCGCTGAAGGGGTATCCGGATGACTCGCGAACAGGGCTTTCAACTCAACGAGCGGCTTGAGGCCGATACCTACGAAATCGGCGACCTGCCGCTTTGCCGCGTGCTCCTGATGGATGATGCGCGCTACCCCTGGCTCATCCTCGTGCCGCGCCGGCCCGATCTCGCGGAGTTCGTTGATCTGCCGGTGGAAGAGCGCCTGGAGCTGATGGAGGAAATCGCCCTCTGCCAGAAGGTGATCCGCGATGTCTCCAGGCCCGACAAGATCAATGTCGGCGCGCTGGGCAATGTGGTGCGCCAGCTGCATGTGCATGTGATGGCGCGCTATGTTTCTGATGAAGCGTGGCCCGGCCCGGTCTGGGGCAAGGGCGAGCGCGTGCCCTATCCGCCGCATATGGTCGGGCCGCTCATCGATAAATTCGAGAAGGCTCTGGGGCTGGTTGCGTAAGGAATGTGCTGCATGACCGATTTCAACTGGCCCCTCCTGCAGGAGGTCGCCCCTCCGAAGACCCTCGGCTTTGCCCATGCGACTTTGGATCGCGCGGCGCATCTTAGGTCCCGCGCGGAGGAACTTGCGGCGCTCGAAACGAAACCCGAGGCGAAATTCTACGCCTTCTGCGGCGATCAGGTGGTGCTGGCGAAGCGCGGCGACGCGCTCGATGCCCTGTTCGATGCGGGCGAATTGCCGGCGGCGGATTTCCATCGCGAGCGGGTGTTTCTCGGCATCGAGGGGGATAGACCCCGTTTCGCGCAGTTCATCGATCCCGCCATCGAAGAGACGCTGAAAACCGAGGCAAGCCTCGTGCTCATGGGCGTGCGGCAGGTCGCGGTCGAGCGTCCCGTGTCAGCGGCCGATCTCGGGGCCATCGCGGAGGGCAAAGCGCTCACGCTCTGGCACTGGAAGCATCGGTTCTGCTCGAATTGCGGCGCGCCGACCGTGCTCTCGCAAGGCGGTTGGCGGCGCGATTGCGCGGCCTGCGGCACGCAGCATTTTCCGCGCACCGATCCGGTTGTCATCATGCTGATCGTGGATGGCGACCGCTGCGTGCTCGGTCGGCAGGCGCGCTTCGTGGC
>JALOTF010000131.1 GCA_025458025.1 Beijerinckiaceae bacterium
CGGGGTCGTAGTTATCCCCCTCGATGGGGTAATCGAAATAATAGAGATGCCCGCCCGGCTCCTTGGCCAGCAGCTTGCCGAGGGTTTCAGCCGAAAACGCCTTGGGGTTTCCTTCCTTATCCACCTCGCCGCGCTGCCACGCGTAAGAGCCCTTCACTTCCTTCTGCTCCACCTCGAGATCGGAGATCGCGGTCAGCAGCTTGGGGTCCCAGTTCACCAGGCGCTTGGCCTTGTAGAGCAGCCCCTTCTCGTGCAGCACCACGAAGAATTGCAGCACGGCGCGCTGCATCTGGCCCTTTTCGCCATCCTCGCGATTGCCCATCGTGAAGCGCTCGCGATCCCAATCACAGGAGGCGCCGAGGCGCTTCAGCTGGTTGATGATCGTGCCGCCGCTCTCGGCCTTCCAGGCCCAGACCTTGTCGAGGAATTTCTCGCGGCCGATCATGTGGCGGTTGGGCTCCTGCCGCTCCATCATCTGGCGTTCCACCACCATCTGGGTGGCGATGCCCGCATGGTCGGTGCCCGGCTGCCAGAGCACGTCGCGGCCCTTCATGCGCCAGTAGCGGCAGAGAATATCCTGCAGGGTGTTGTTGAGCGCGTGGCCCATATGCAGCGAGCCGGTGACGTTCGGCGGCGGGATGACGATGGTGTAGGGCTCGCCCTGCACGCGCCCGGCCTTGAAGGCCCCGGCCTGTTCCCATGCGGCGCTCCAGCGTGCCTCGATGCGCGCGGGGTCGAAGGTCTTGTCCATCATGATCGCCAAATCCGCCACTCAGCCGTGCGACATGGCCCGCACGACGAAAAAGGGCGCCCCGGCGGGACGCCCGAACCGTATCTCTGGCAATACCGCGCTGGATCAGCGCGTCAAGCGCGGGGCGTCAGCCGCCGCGCGCAACGCGGCTTTTCCACATGGGCTGGTCGCCGGTCCGAAAAACCGGAAACCACTTTTTCGTGGCGATCAGCCGCCGCGCGCAACGCGTTCGATTTCGGCTTTCACAAGCCGCTCGACAATGTTTGGCAAGTGGCTGTCCATCCAGTCGCGGAGCATGGGACGCAGCATTTCCGCCACGACATCCTCGAGGCTGCGCCCCGGTGCCGGCATCGGCGTGTTGCGCGCGAGCGTCGCGAAGGCGCTGGCCACGAGGCCGCTCGTTTCGCGGCTGAGGATATGCTCCTGCATCGCAACGGGAGTCGCCAGCGGTGCGGGCGCAGGCGCGGGGGTCGGCGCAACCATAGCCGGCATCGGCGGCGGAGTGACCATCACGGGAACCGGCTCGGGGAAGTCCTCCGGCATCACCATCACGGGTTCCGGCTCGGGTATATCTGGCATTGCGGCGGCCTCGACCATGATATCCTCGGCCTTGCCGATCATGATATCATCGGAATGCGGCTCGGCGAGATGGCCGACCTCTGCGAGATCCAGCACATCGGCATCGGAATCATCCTCGGGCTCGACCATGGCAGGCACGGGAGCCGGCGGCGGAGGTGGTGCCTGCGCCGGGGTCTCGTCCTTCTTGGTGCCGAGGCTGTCATCCGCGATGATGCGGCGGATGGAGGCAAGGATTTCCTCCATCGACGGTTCCGCACCCGGTTGCTGGCCCGGCTGGAAGGCGGCGGCGTTGTTGGCCATGGATCTCTCCGTTCCGATCAGGCGCCCGATGCGACGCCCTCAGCGATTCGACGGTCGAGGATGCGGACAATTCCTCCACAAACCGTTGAGAATCACGTCGAAAGAATCGCGTTTCTCGCAAGCACGATCAAGTGCTCCAGCGCAAAGCCGGAAGGATGGCTGGGGACAGTTCGCTTATTCGCCCGAGGGCGTGCGCAAGCCGAACCACTTGTCCTTGACCTGCTCGGTGTGAACCTTCGGATCGTAGTTCGCGACCTTGAGGCCCAGCGCGCGAGCGGACAACTGGCCGATGGAGGAGAGCACCGAATAGCTCGCGACCACGCGATCACGCTGGGCGGTGACCTGGGCCACGCGGGCATTCAGCAGTTCCTGCTGGGCGTTCAGCACATCGAGCGTGGTGCGCTGGCCGACCTTGTATTCCTCGCGAACGCCATTCAGGGCGATTTCCGCAGCCTGAACCTGCGCGGCGGCACCCTCGATCTGGAATTTCGTGGCTTCCATAAGCGCCCAGGAGGCGATGACGGCAGCAACCACGCGATCGCGTGCCGAATCAACCTGCATGCGCCGCTCGCCGAGCGTTTCCTTCGCCTGCCGGGTGCGCGCATAGGCCGAACCACCATCATAAAGCGGGATCGAGACCGAGCCGACGACGGAGGCCGAATTGCGCCGGTCATCCGGCGTCTGCGAATCATAACGACGCGAGAGCGAGCCGGTCAGCGAAACGGTGGGGAGCAGTTCCCCTTCCACGATCTTCACCTGCAATTGCTGCGTATCGACGCCATGCAGGGCAGCCGCGATGGCCGGATGATCGCGCAAGGCGCGATTCACTGCATCACCCTGCGATTTCGGCAGGCGACCGGCGGCCACGGGCTGAACCGGGTTCAGTTTCTTCGGGTCCATGCCCGTCACCTGCTTGAAGCGGGCGGCGGAGCCACGGAGGTTGGACTGGCTGATCGCGAGATCGGATCGTGCGCCGGCAAGGCGCGCCTCGGCCTGGGCCACGTCCGTGCGGGTCACTTCACCCACCGCGAAGCGATCCTTGGTCTGGCGCACCTGCTCGGCCAGCACGTTGGTGTTGTTCTGGCGTAGGCCGAGAATGGCCGTATCGCGCACAACGTTCATGTAGGCGGTCACGGCATCGAGCAGCGTGTTCTGCTCGCTGTTGCGCAGAGTTTCACGCGCCGCGAGCACGCTCGATTCCGCCGCGCGCACCGAATTTCCCGTGCGGCCGCCGTTGTAGAGCGTCTGCGACACGGAAAGGCCAAAGCCGGCGGGATTGAGATCAGTCGTGGTCTGGCGGCCGTTCCCGCGCGAATCGACTCCGGTATAGCCGTAATCGGCCGACCCGGTGATGCGCGGACGATAGCCGGACATTGCGTTGGCGATGTTCTCATCCGTCGCGCGCAAGCTGGCGCGGGTCGCGTTGAGGTCCGGATTCGCGCGGTATGCGCTTGAAAGAGCCGCTTCCAGCGACTGCGCGGAAACACCCGTGATGGCCAACGGAGATACCGCCAACATCAATCCAAGGGCCAAAACCGAAGCGCGCCGCATGAAAACTCCCCGAGGCATCCAAGCCGATTTCAAGAACCGGAAGGCCCGATGGCGATCAAAATCCGGCGCAGGCAAACACTGCCGCCACCGACAGCGTCAGTTCTAGCCTGCAATTCGGCGCTGTAAACATCTTCTTAGGAGTTTCGCGAGCAGGAGCGCGGCGATTCGGCCCCACCTGTTTCCCAAAAGGCACAGATGAGAGGAACCCCTGATAAACTGATGAAATCTTTCAGAAATTTACAAAAACAGCGAAGCGCCTGAGTCGCATCAGAAAACGAAGCCAGGCTCATCCTGAAAGCCTGGCAGGACAGGCGCCAGCGCATCGAACGCCATGCGATGCGAAATGGCGTCCCCCGAGCGCAGGTAGATTCGCGCCTGCGCAGCGCGCCCCTGCTTGACGATGACGCCAAGGCGTCCCCCATCCTTCAGCCGGGCGAGCAGCGCGGTCGGCTCCCGTTCGACGGCACCGTTGATGAGAATCACGTCGTAGCTTTCGTTCACGGCTCCAGCCGTAGCCGCACCGAGGCACGAGGCTGCCAGCAGTTTCACCGGCTCTGGCGTGCCGGCCAGCGCATCCGCCGCACGGGCCGTGAGGCCCGAATCGGTCTCGGCGAAGGTCACTTTCAGACCGAGATCGGCGAGAATCGCGGCGGAATAACCGAGGCCGCCACAGCAATCGAGCGCGGATTCGCCCGCTTTCGGCGCCAGAGCCTGCACAAGGCGAGCAAGAACCAGCGGCACCAGCAATGCGCGGCTTTCATTCGCGCCCTTCACGGCGAGTTTCGCATCGGAATAGGCCAGCGGAACATCGGCAGGTTCCACGAAACGCTCGCGCGGAACGACATCAAAGGCCGCGAGCACCTCGCGATCCGTCACATCGAAGGTGCGGATCTGGTTATCGACCATCACGCGGCGCGCTTGCGACAGGTCCGGCATCTCTTGGCTCCCCCGAGTGAACCGTTCCGGCCCACGGGCGCCGGCCCGGATATGCGATTTTGGAGGCCTCGGAGGGAATCGAACCCCCGTACAAGGATTTGCAGTCCTCTGCGTCACCACTCCGCCACGAGGCCACCATCTGCAATCGGGGGCCCCTATAACAAGCGCGTGATCGAAAGCGCAAGCGCCGCGACCTCCGGATAGTCGCTTTCACGACGAATTATCAGTGCGCCCTTCCGGCTTCAGCAAATCTTAATCACAGAAGGGCATTTCAGGGATTGCAATCGGCGTCCGATTTTTCTACATCGCCGCCACGGCATTCCTCGATAGCTCAGTTGGTAGAGCGTTCGACTGTTAATCGAATGGTCGCTGGTTCGAGTCCAGCTCGAGGAGCCAAACTTTTCCCCTATCCCGACGCGCTGTGCATTTCGGCCCGATGGTCTGAATAAGCTGGCGCGTCCCGCATGAGACGCGGCAGAA
>JALOTF010000075.1 GCA_025458025.1 Beijerinckiaceae bacterium
CGCGCAGGTGCTCGCAGCCTCGAAGGAACTCGCCGAGCAGAGCGCGCAAATGCGCGCCCGCGTCGAAAGCTTCCTGCACACGGTTCGCGCCGCCTGAGGGCGGGGCGCTCGAAAGCTGCGAAAAGGGGTGCCTTACGGCGTCGGGATCCAGTCGGTCATGCGCAGAACATTGCCGCCGAGTTGCTGGAAGGCGCGCTGGCGACAGGAGAAGACGAGGATCTGCTGGTCACGCGCCTGCCGATGCAGGGCATCAAACATCTTCTCGATCCGGTCATCATCGGAATAGACCAGCGCGTCATCGAGAATGACGGGTGCGGGGCGGCCATTCCGGGCGAGAAGACGGGCGAAAGCCAACCGCGTGAGCACGGAAAGCTGCTCGCGCATGCCACCACTCAGACGCTCGACCTCCTCTTCCTGCCCGTTGCGAAGAAGGGTCTGGGCCAGCAGTGTCTTCTCATCGAAGGTGATGGCGACGTCATCGAAAAGAAGCCCGAGAAGGGGCCGCAATTCGGTGATCACCGGGCGGAGATAGGTGTCGCGCGCCCGGCTTCGGGCCTCGTCCAGCGCCTTGCGCAACCGGAGGAGCACGGCGACCTCCCGTTCGAAACCCGTGACGCGCACCCGTGCGGCGGACAAGGCCTCGATGGTCTGGCGCCATTTTTCCTCAACCGCATCATCGGAACGCGCGCGAATTTCCGCCGAGAAGGCCGCGATATCCTTCCGCAATTCGCTGACGTCATTGCCCACCGCCTGCGCGACGGAACGAAGACGACGCAAGGTCGCTTCCGCGGCCGTCACGTCCCCGGCCTCGGCCCGCAAGGCTTCAACCGTAGCCCGTTTGACCGTCAACTGAGCGTCAAGATCCGCCAAGGCCACAGCGCGCTGCTGTTCACGCTCCGCGCGCATCGCCTCGGGGCCGAGAACAGCCTCCACCTGCTTCAGCTCGGCATCCAGCCGCGCGAAGGCGGTTTCAGCCGCCAAAACGGCCTGACTGGCGCCAGCCTGCATCGCCTCGGCTTCGCGCGAGGCCTGCCGCGCTGCGTGACGCTTCGCTTCGGCTGTAGCATGCGCCGCGCGCACGAGAGCGGGATCACCCTGCACTTCGAGTGCCTGCCCGATGGCCTCGCGCTGGCCCGCGACCATCTTGCGCAAGGCGGGCAAACCATCCGGAGCCAGCAGCGAAAGCCGGGTTTTCCGTTCCCGCAGGTCACTCTCCTCACGCCGGGCCGCTTCCTGTCGCTGGCGCGCCGCGGCGAGATTCGGCACGCCCAGAGCCGCGAGCAGGCCGCGCCGTTTCTCCTCGGCCTTGCGCAGCCGGTCATCGTCGCCGGCTGGCGCATGCGAGCGAAGCGTGACGATCCCGACCCCCGAAATCTCCAATTGCGCCAGACGACCGAAACTCCGGGCCTGCCCTTCGGCAAGAGGCTCGCCGTCAAGCGTCACCACGGGAGCATCCGGGGCATAGGCCATGGTCACGCTCGGACGAGCGGCCTCGGCCACCGCCCTGAGCCCGGCGATTTCCGGTTCGAGCGCTTCCAGCGCGGAGATCGTGGCGTCGGGAACCTTCATCAGCCCTAGGGCGGCCTCGCCAGCCTCGATCTCCGTGCGTAGGGTTTCGGCCAAGGCAAGCCGGTTCTCATATTCGGCGAGCTGTTCAACGGCTTGTCGTGCTACCAGCGCCGCATCGAGACGGGCGAGCAGCGCGCGGGCCTCCTGCTCCTCCTGTTCCGCGATGTCGCTTTCCTGACGGGCCTTGGCGACAGCCATCTCCACGCCATCGCGCCGGGTGATGGCCTCGCGGCGCTGGCTTTCCGCTGCGTCCAGTTTCGACCGGATATCCGCCCGTTTCACCAGAGCCGCCCTGAACTCCGCATCCTCGCGCGCGGCACGATCCCGCCTTTCGCGCAGTAGGTTCAGTTCCGCTTCAGATGTACGCAAGTGATCCGCCCGGCTGCGGGCCGACTGGAAGGCCGCCTCCGCCGCCTCGATCTCCTTCTGGCGCTTGAGATGATCTTCTGCACGATCCAGTTCCTGAAGCCGCTTTTCGGCAGCGGCCCGCTGGTCGAGCGCGTGGCGCAAGGCTGTGACTTCTGCCGAGAGCCGGCGCTCTTCCTCTTCGAGCTGGTCCCGTTCTGCGATGGCTGCGGCGTAGCGCTCACCAGCCTTAGGACGCCCGGTGGCGGTGACGAGCTGGCCGAGGGCCTGCTCCGTGGCCGCCATGACATCGGCCATGCGGCGCCCGCCCGTGACAGCCTCGACCTCGCCCTGCACGGATTCGAGCAGGCTGGCGCGCACCTGCTTTTCGCTTTCTTCCTCGGAGGCGCTGCGTCGCTCGATGCCGGTCACACCCTGGCGCACCCAGAGCAGGCCTGCGGGCCCGGCGGTTCCGCCCCGCACGAGATCGGCGATGAACCGCTCGGCCTCATCCGCCTGCGCGACGATCCGATCATTCGCGAGATCCGTGACCCGCACCGATTTCTGGCCATAGAACTGCTTCCGGATGCGGAAATGCCCGGATTCGGTCTGGATATCCGCCTCGACCAGAGGATTACCCCCGCTATAGGGGCGCAGGGCCTGCACGGCTTTCGGCGTTCCCGAATGCGGCTGGAAGAACAGCGCATGCAGCGCCTCGAAGCTCGTCGATTTGCCGAATTCGTTCGCGGCGCAGAGCACATTGACGCCATCGCCGATTGTCTCGATGGCCACGCCGCGACCCGCGAAACGCTTCACATTGAAGAGGCGCAGGGCGGTGATCTTCATGCTTTCACCGCCTGTGCATAGGAAAACAGACGGTTCAGCGCCGCCTGCGCGATGGACCTTTCCTCGCTGGAAAGCCGGTCATCGCCCGCCTCGGCGAGCAGCGCGTCGGCCGCCTCGCGCAAAGCGCCGCCATGGTCGATAGCGTCGAGATCCTCCGGCTCGCATTCGGTTGTCAGGTCGTCATCCTCGAAGGCGAGATAGCCGAAATCCGGCTGCACCTTTTCAATCGCGGCAGCGAGGGCCGCGCGGGCTTCGAGACGTACATGGCCGCGCGCCGAGAGCCTGACGAGGGCGTGCCGTCGCAGCCGCAATTCCGGGATCAGCGCCTGCAAGCGCGCGATGGCATCGTCGCCATCCAGAAGATCGAGCGCCAGATCGCGCCAGATGAAAGCCCCGGTCTGGAATGGCGTCACCTCCGGCAAGGCCATGGTATTCTCGATCGAGACCAGCAGCGCTTCGCCCGGTCTGCCGTGCTTGAACTGGTCGGGCTCGGGCGTGCCGCTGTAACGCGTGCGCGGGTCGATCTCCACGCCGCCATGCCAATCGCCGAGCGCGAGATAGGCGAGCCCCGAGCGCCGCGCGCGATCCGGGGCGATCACATCCAGCCCCGTCCCCTCCTCGGAAAAGCGCTGCACCGCGCCATGGGCGAGGCCGATGCGGATCGTGCCCTCGGCGGTCGCAGCCGCATCCATCCACGCGGTGGTGTCGCGTCCCGGCCGTCGCGTGGTGCAGGGAGCCGGCAGAAGCGTGACACCCGGCGCGAGATCCAACGGAGCGGCTTCCACTGCGAGCGTGACGTTATCCGGTGCTTCGGATCGCAAAGAGGCCCAGAGCTGCGCCGCCTGAAGGGAATCGTGATTGCCCGGCAGGATGACCCAGCGCAAAGGCGCATGATGATGCATCTCGGCCAAAGCCTGCCGACGCACATCCGGCGCGGGGGTTTCCGTATCGAATGTGTCGCCCGCGAGCAGGATGGTAGAAGCGCCTTCCTTGCGGGCATACTCGGCCAGCTTCGCGATTGTCGCATGCCGTGCTTCCCGCAATTTGGCGGGCAAATCACCGGAAAACTGCCCGAAGCGCTTGCCCAGATGCAGATCCGCGGAATGAATGAAACGGAAAGGCATGGGCTGATCGTGTTCCCCGACGGGTTGGAGGGTGCGAGCGCGGAAAAGCGCTCGGCTCGAACCGAAGTCTCGGCGGGAGGATAGCCATTTCGCGAGGCGGCTCAAGCGCTGAGCACAAGAGCATCAATGTCCGTCGGCGCGACAAATCCGCGTGGCGGCCAGTGACCATCGACCAGGATGGCCGTCGCCCAGGCATCGGCTGCCATGCAGGTCGGCGCGAGCACGGTGACGGATGCCAGCTTTCTCTCGACGGGGCATCCGGAAGCCGGATTGATCGTGTGGGAAACCGTTCGTCCCCCCTCCTCCCGGCAATGGCGATAGGTGCCGGATGTCGCAATCGCCATATCCGCAATCTCGATGACGCCTGACGTTTCCCGTTTTCCGATGACCGGCTTTTCGAGGGCAATCGCCCATTTCGTGCAGTCCGGCTTCGGAGCGCCGGCGCGCAATTCGCCATCGAGGCTCACCAGCCACGACGACAGGCCAGCGGATTGCAGGATCTCCGCGAGCCGGTCCACGCCATAGCCCTTCGCAATGCCCGAGAGATCCAGAGAAAGCGGCGCGTGCTTGCGGGCGCGACAGCTGGCGGTATCGAGTTCAAGCGCCTGCCGTGTCACCGGGCGCCGGGCAGGCCGTTGCGTCACCGGCTGGCTGGCATAGGGCCCAAAACCCCAGGCCCCTACGGCATCGCCCACGCCGATATCGAAAGCACCGCCGGATCGGGCTTCGATCCTCAGGGCTGCGTCAAGCACATGCAGCAGCGGGGCCGGGAGATCGATCCATATGCCAGTCGCTGCCGCGTTCAGGCGGCTGATATCAGAATCCGGCTTCCAGTTCGACATCACAGCATCGACCTCGGAAATCGCAGCATGAAGCTTCCGTCCCAGCGCCTGTGCGTCGAAAGCGGGTTCTACATAAGCGATCACGCTGTAGAGGGTGCCCATCGTGGCGCCGTTCAGCGTGATGCGAACCATAGGATCAGTAGACATCTTCAAGCAGCCTTCCGCTCTGGCGCAGGGTAGAGAGATCGAGCCCCAGCGGGGCAAGCGCCGCCAAAAGCGACTGGCGCACACCTTCCGCCATATCGCACCCGCCGCAGATCAGGATCTGCCCGCCTGCGGCGATCATCGCGCGGAGTTCTGCGGCATCCTGCGCGATGAGATCCTGCACATAGCCCCCACCGGTGATGCGCGAGAAAATCGTGCGCAGTCGCGTGAGCCTGCCTTCATTGCGCGCGGCTTCGAGTTCATCCCGGAACAGGAAATCCGAGCGCGGGTGTCGCCCGCCCCAGTAGAGATGAACCGGCCGCCCGGCGCGCGCCAGCCGCACGAAACCCACCAACGGAGCAATGCCTGCGCCAGCCCCGATCAGGATCAGCGAGGGCGCTTTTTCATCGGGCCGGAAGGCCGGATTGGCGCGAATGGCGGCCGTGATCTCCGCACCCGGCATGAGGCCGCAGAGATAGCCCGAACAGGCCCCGCCCGGCTGGTGCCGCACACAGATTTCCAGTTCTCCGCTGCTGGATGACGAGGCGATGGAATAGAACCGCAAGCGGGCATCATCGGGCGGGGCAATCGCGACGAGATCGCCCGGTTCGAAGCGGGGCAACCCGCCCAACGCAGCCTGAAGACGCTCTGGCAACCAGCGGAAGTGTGGCACGGGCCGGAACCGCAAGACCGCTGTCGGCGCCTGCACTTCTGCACCGAAATCCTCGCGTGCCACCAACCGGAAGCGCTGCCCCGCGCGGGCTGCGGCATCGAAACTCAGCGCAAGCGAGAGCCCGAGATGGGCAGCCAGTCGCTGTGTCCAGCCGGAGAAGGCCTCGACGGATTGCCGGTCAATCCTTTCGGTGGGCAGGACGAGTTGAAGGCCTCGCGCCCGGCAGGCGGCTTCGATAGCGTTGGCATAACCGCAGAAATCCGGGAATTGCCGATCTCCAAAGCCGACAACCGCCAGTTCGGGCAGCGAACCCTGCCATTGCCCCAGCTTTTCGAAGAAACGGCTGGCCGAGGCCGGAGCCTCGCCATTCCCCGCCGTCGCGGCGAGCAGGATCATCATGTTGGCCGGGGATTGCCGGGGCAGATCATTCATCGAGGCGAGATGCACCCGCCGCCCGGCGGCAACGAGGGCCTGATGCAGCGCCTTCGCGAACCGGATCGTGGTGCCGCCCTCGGAGCCATAGAGAAGCAGGATTTCAGCTGTCGCCACCGGCGCATTCGCACGGATTTGCGAGCCGGACAGGCGCTTTTTCAGCCCGATCACGAGGCCGGTGAGCGAGAGAATGACGCCCCCGACGGCACTGATCGCCAGCGCCATGGCGAGCCCCAGCATGCCCTCTGCCGTGTGTAGGCGATAGGCGATATCGCGAACGTGCCAGAGGAAAGAATGGCGATCCTCGCGCAGAATCTGCCCGGTCGCGGGATCGACCAGCCGCGTGAAATCATGCGTCCGAATAAGGATTGGGTCGCTGGCATCGGCGGGGTCGGGAAGGGTCATCTCGCGCAGATCCGCGAGGGAGACAGTGGCAAGCCCTTCGAGTTGCTCGAAGGGGCGCGCCGCTTCGCCGCTTGCGCTCACGAAGATATCGGGGGATGCGCCATCGGGCACGATCTCGAAACCCACGAGAGACATATGGAGGCCAGTGACCGAAGAGAGCAGCAGGCCGGCAACAGCGATCCGACCCAGTTCGAGGTGCCAGCGGCGCATGCCCGAGCCCCGGAAGGGCTGGAGCAAAGCCGCCCATCCGCCGAAACTCCGGCGGAGCATGAGCAGGCCGGTGATGCCCAATACCAGCATCGCGAGGGCCAACAGGCCCGCGACGAGACGACCGCCATCACCGTTGAGCCAGGCCCGATGCAGGTTCGTGATGAACCGCATGCTCGGCGAAGCGGTATCGACCGCAATCATCTTGCCGCTGGTCGCATCCACGAAAACCGAGTGCGGCCGGCCATTCTCGAGATGCGTGACGCGCACGCGACCGGACGGCGTGCGCGTGATTTTCTCGACGCTGGCGATTTCCCCGGTGATGCGCTGGGTGAGTTGTCCGAGCGGAAGCGCTTCCGCGGTCACAACCGGAGCCGTGGCGGCATCCAGAGCCGCCTGCCCTGCGAGAATGGCGCCCGTGCCAGCCGTGATGGCCAAAAGCAGGGCGAGAAACAGGCCCGGCAGGGCATGCCATTGTCGAAGCATATTCGCCCCCGCTCACATGCTGATGGCGATGGATTTTACATAGCCGCGCCCCGCAGCGGGGGTGCCGACGTTGCCTTTCGCGAGCGGAATGCGCGCATCGGCCGGCACGTCACTTTCCTTCTCGACCGCGCTGTCCACGCGGATCTCGAAGCCGGCATCGATCAGCGCATCGGCGATCTCCGCGCTCACGGTGAGCGTCTTGCCGGCGCCAACGCTGGCGCCGGTCGTGCCATCGATGCGCCCGCCGGATTGCCGGAACCAGCCCGCGAGATGCTTGTGATACTTGGCCTTGCCGCCAGCGATATGGATCGTCTGCTGAAGTTTTCCGGCCTTGTCGGTCACGTAGATCGCGAGATAGGCGCCATCGCCGCCATAGGCGTTGAGTGTGGTGGTGATCCGTACTGGGCGAGCCTCAGCCATCACGGGCGCGAGGAAGGGCAAAGTCAGGGCGAGGGCGAGGATCGGCTTCTTCATGGGAGTTCTCCGCTGGATGATGAGCGGAACCCTCACGCATGAGCCTGACAGGCACCTGAAGGCGACAACGATTTCCGTTCAGCTTCGTGTCAGCGAAGCGGGAAGGCGAGGCGCAATTCCACGCCATCGGCTCGCTCGGAAGGGACCAAAGCGAGCGTGCCGCCCAGCCCTTTGGCAATTGCGGTGAGGATCGCGAGGCCAAGGCCCGCGCCATCGGCAGTCGTGGCACCGCGCGCAAAACGGGCGCTCAAACGCTGGAATTCCTCTGGCGAAAGGGCCGGCCCACCATTGGCGACGCTCAAGGCGCCATCCTGCACCAAAGTGACGAGAACCGGCTCATTCGCCGGGCCATGCTTCAGCGCATTCTCCAGCATGTTGCGCAGGGCGATGGCGAACACATCGATATCGACATTGGACACCACCGGCTGCGCCGGCAGCGCAAGCTTCACGCGATCCGAAGCACGCAGATCGTCCAAGACAAACGGGAAGACGCCCCGCAGGTCGTGTTCGCTTTCGCTTCTCAGGTTGCCGCCCTCCGCCTTGGCGAGTTGCAACAGCTTTTCCGTAAGGCGCGAGAGGCGCAGCAAGGCCGCCTCGATATCCGTCGCGCGTTTGTGCATCGCAGGATCGGCGAGATCAGCCATCAGCCGCTGGGTCTGGGCCAGAGCGCCGGCGACCGGCGTTCGCAATTCATGCGCGGCGTTAGCGGTAAGGCTCCGCTCGGTGTCGAGCGCGCGTTTCAGCCGGTCGAGCAGTACATTCACCGCCTGCCCCACCGGACAGATTTCCTCCGGCAGATTGCCGGACGAAACCGGCGCGAGATACCCCTCGCCCCGGGCGCCGATGGCCTGACCGAGCGCCTGAACCGGACGGATGCTGCGCGAGACCAGCCAGATGGTGGCTCCGATGACCCCCGGCAGCAGGATCAGCAGCGGCAGCGCGAGCATGAAGAGGCTCTGCCGCACAGTGCTCGCCCGATGGCCGGGCTTTTCCAACGCGGTCACGACAATGGAGCCACTCACGGCACTTTCCGTATAATAACGGTTGCCGTTCCAGTTCGAAAAGCCCGCAGCGGGTTTCGGCGGAAACAGATCCGGCTTCGCATCATGTGACATCAGGAGCACCTGGCCCGAACCATCGCGGGCCAGATAGGTGATGTATTCGTTGTGACGCCCGACTTCAGGCAGGCGCTGCTCGATCGTGTCATCTGCCTCGCGCGCGAGAATGTCGGAATAGGCGAGCGGCAGCACGCGCTGCACCACCTCCTGCATGGCGCTGTCGAAGACCTCGTCGATTTCCTGCCGGATGATGAGGCCGGAACCGGCCATCGCAACAAGCCAGCACAGGAAAACCGTGAAGCCAAGCCCCGCGACGAGCCGTCGCCGAATACTGAATGGGGCGTTGGAAGCGTTATCCGGCATCGCGCATCACCCCTCGCGGACGAGGCGATAACCGAGACCCCGCTCGGTGAGGATGCGATCATGCCCGATCTTCTTGCGCAACCGCGCGACATAAACCTCGATCGTGTTGCTCTCGACTTCAGCATCAAGGGCGTAGAGCCTTTCCTCGATCTCGCTTTTGGAAACGACACCCGCATGACGGCTGAGCAGGGCTTCGAGCACCGCCCATTCGCGCGCGGTAATCGGCAGGGCGCGCCCGTTGCGCGTGGCCGAACGCTCCGCCAGTTGCAAGGTTACGTCGCCCAGCGTGATGCTGGTGGCAGGCTGACCCACGGCGCGCCGCGTGACCGAACCGATGCGGGCCGAGAGTTCGGCCAGTTCGAAAGGCTTCACGAGGTAATCGTCCGCACCGGCATTCAACCCGGCAATCCGGTCGGAGAGCTGGTCACGCGCGGTGAGAATGATGACCGGAATCATGTCTCCCGCAGCGCGCAGGCGCCGGAGAAAATCGAGGCCGCGGCCATCCGGCAGCATCAGGTCGAGCAGAACGAGGTGATAAGTCGCGACCGCGCGGCAATCCTCGGCTTCCTGCAATCGCCTGGCCCAATCCACGGCATGCCCGTCCGCGAGCACATGGTCCCGCACGGCGGCACCCAGCAGGGTATCATCCTCGATCACCAGAACGCGCATCAAACCCCCATCGGACGGCGTCAGCGAGTAATGCACCAAGCTGACAGCAATCTGAACGGGTTTTCGCGCCCCATTCAGGTCGATGTCAGCTTGAGCGGTCACAAGCGATCCAAATCGAGGACATATCATGCGCGCAAGCCGATCTATCATCATCCTGGCCAGCCTGTTGGGAACCGTCGCGACGGCGGCCGCCAGCCCGCGCTGCAAAGCCGCCCTGGAAACCTGGCAGCCGCGCCAGGCCCTGGAAGACAAACTCAAGGCCGAGGGCTGGCAGATCCGCCGGATCAAGACCGATGACGGCTGCTACAAGGTCGAAGGCACGCGCCAGGATGGCCGGCGCGTCAAGGCGACTTTCGAGCCCGATACCCTTACGCTCATCCGCGAAAAGACCCGCGACGATTGATGTTTCGGGGCGATTCGCCCGGCCGGGATCGTGCCGCCATCGTCCCAAATCTCACGCAAACCTGCCACTAACGCACGCTCTACGGAGTGCTTCCATGCGCAACCGGCATGATCTTCTCATGCAGGTCCTTCACTGGTCCGTCGCCCTTCTGGTGCTCGCGATCTACGCAACAGGCCTCGGGCGCGAGGCGGTTCCGAAGGGCGATGGCCGCTCTGGTTCATCATGCGGTGTTCAAGGAGCAGACCCTACAACGCATGCTCCCTTCGCGCGGCTGATCCCCAGATTGCCCGCAACGCGCCCGATATCGGAAGAGAAAGCCCATGCACCCGCT
Organism: Beijerinckiaceae bacterium; assembly: GCA_025458025.1. Classification (GTDB taxonomy): domain Bacteria; phylum Pseudomonadota; class Alphaproteobacteria; order Rhizobiales; family Beijerinckiaceae; genus Rhabdaerophilum. The sequence goes on from JALOTF010000075.1 coordinate 10,372, forward strand.
TCATCGTGAAACCCATCTCGTGGCCCGCATCGGCTGGCTGCGTGCCGCTGTACTCGGCGCGAATGACGGCATCATTTCAACCGCCAGCCTCGTTGCGGGCGTCGCGGCGGCAGCGAAATCCCCGAGCGAGATCCTCGTCGCCGGCGTGGCCGGTCTCGTCGCCGGTGCCATGTCCATGGCGGCGGGTGAATTCGTGTCGGTGGCCTCGCAGGCGGATACGGAGGCAGCGGACGCCGCCCGCGAGCGCCGCGAACTCGCAGAACAGCCCGAGGCGGAACTGGCGGAGCTGACCAAAATCTACATTGATCGCGGCGTTGAGCCCACGCTCGCCCGGCAGGTGGCCGAACAGATGACAGCCAAGGATGACTTCGCCGCCCATGCGCGCGACGAACTGGGATTTTCGGATCATGGAGCCGCAAAGCCTGTTCAGGCCGCGTTGACCTCCGCAATCACCTTTGCTGCCGGCGCGGCAATCCCTCTGGCGATCGCGGCGATCTCCCCGCCGCAGGGTCTCGCGATGATCGTCTCCAGCAGTTCGCTGCTGTTTCTCGCGGTGCTCGGGGCACTGGGTGCGTGGATGGGCGGCGCTCCGCCGCTGAAACCCGCGCTCCGCGTCACCTTCTGGGGTGCGATCGCCATGGGTGCGACGGCGGCGATTGGCGCGCTGACCGGGCAGGTTCTATAGCGCCGCCGGCTTGCCGGATCAGGAGCCGGTGAGCCGGATCTGCCCAGCGCCCAAGGGCCCAAGCCCCGCCGGAACAGGAACGACCGAGCTTTTGTAATTGGAATTGAGCACCAGCTTCGGCCCATCGAACAGGTCGAGGGTCTGCACGACGAGGATGGTGTATTCCGAATCCGCCGCGATGGGCTTCTTGCTGTCGATCGTCAGCAGTCCGCGCGGCAGATAGATGGTGCCCGTGAGCTGATAGGCGCGGCTGGCGCTGATGCGATGCTTGCTTGTGTCCTTCGTCTTCGTGCCTGCGGGAATTGCGGAACTGACGGGCGGCGGAATGCCGCCGGCGACCGGCGTTTCCCAGATCAGCATGCCAGCCGTGGCACCGGCGGTCGGCGCCGAAAGCCGCACCAGCGCATCATCCTCGAACCGGAAATACGCCTTCGCATCGGTGAAGACGAGCGTCACGCCATTGCCGGAAAGTTCAGAGGTGTCGCGCACGCGAAGGTCGCCGTTCGACACGAAATAGACGCCCGGATTGAGCGTCACACGGGCACCACCCGAAATATCGATGCCGGAGCAATAATGGCCGGGTTCGAGCGTGCGCGTCAGGCCCTTGATCTTCAGCCCGGTCTCCCGGCAGGCCAGCGGCACCGCCGGAGCTGGCTTGCCGAGGAGGGGATCAGCCTGAACCGGGCAATCCGTCACCAATGTTCCGGTCACGACACTGGCGCTGTTATCGATTCCGCCGCGCGCACAGAGGAGATTCGCCTTGATGGTCGAATTCCGGCTGAGAACCACGGCGCGGTTATGCGTGGAGTTGGAATAGAAAACACAATCCACGGCATCGATGTAAGACCCGTTATGGAGGTAAATTCCTCCATTGGCTGCCGTTGCAAGCGAAAGAAGGCATAATTTCGTTTGCTGGGAGGAGCGGGGAATAGAAGCAAGGGCATCCGCAGTCACCTCGCTCACGCCGCTCATGGTCTGGATCAGCCCCAGAGGCGTTTCGATTTTCTGCTGTCCGCGTACCCTCACGGCGAAACCATCGCCCTCGATCGTGGCCGTCGCGGTGATGGGATAGGGCAGGTTGGCCGGGATATTGGCGGCAATATAGGTCGAGACGATCGCCTGGGCGTCAGCACTGCTCAGATTGCGCAAGGTCATCTCGCGCGCAGCGGCCAGAGCCGCGCTGTCGACCATCATCTGCAAGCGGCCAGATGAGCGTGTGACGGAGACATAGTCGATCGCAAGACCGCCCACCGCTAGAAGCAGGGGCGTCGCGATGGCAAATGGCACCGCCGCAGACCCGCGCCGGCTTCCGAAGAAGCGCCGGGCAAGCGCGAGCAGCCGTGCTGTGACAGGATGTTCTTGAGACCGCTTCATTCTGACTCTGCCTCAAACCTGAGGAGAGCATAGCGCCTTCGCCATAACGGCAGGCAAACAGAAAGGGCTAAGGGAGCATTGATCTGATCTGCGAGCGGCCGGCAGGGCGATCGCGGATCGGGGGAAGTTGAGGGGGCAGGTCAGATACGCTCTATCTTGTCGGCACGTCGCGCATCCACGATGGCGAGCGCAGCCTCGAGAAATCGCTCAGCACAACGTTTCTGCTCCGAAGAACGCTATTTTTAAGCGATTCCAGCCTGCAAGAGGACCAGAGCTCGGCTTTTTTCCCGAAAATCTGGCCGGATTGGCTGCCTATCCGGAAAATTTCGGTTCCGTCATGGGTTCCGCAGAAATCCCTAGAGAACAAGCGGCATTACGAAGAAGCCGCCAATCAGGAAGAACAGCAGGATGAATGTCGCAAGCTTCAGCTGCTTCTCCATGAATTCGCGGATCCTGTCGCCATAGACACGGAGCGCGGCCGCGAAGAGGAAGAAGAACGTGACGCGGGCCACGATTGTCGCGAACGCGAACTTCAGCAGATCGAAATGCAGGAAGCCCGACATAATCGTCGCGATCTTGAATGGGATCGGGGTCAGCCCCTTCGTGATCAGGATCCAGAACCACGCATCATGCGTGCTTTTCTGCAGCTCAGCCGCTTTGTCGCCAAGGCCATAAAGAGAAATAATCCAGAGGCCGAGCGTTTCATAGAGTCCATAGCCAATGGCATATCCGACGAAACCGCCGGCAACCGATGACATCGCGCAAACCATCGCATAGTGCCAGGCCTTCTTCGGGTTCGCGAGGCACATCGGGATCAGCAGCGGCAGCGGGGGGATAGGGCTGATCGAGCTTTCGATGAAAGAGATCGCAGCAAGCACCCAAACCGCATTCGGGTGGTTCGCGTAGGAGACCACCCAATCGTATGCGCGCTGCAACATGCCGGGCTTTGCCACTGGCGCGACGAGATTATTGTCTTGAGACGTCATTGCAGCCCTTCAACCCGGCACGCGCCTTGGCGATTGGCACATAGCGCTTTATTACTTTATGTCTACATTTCAGAATTGCGCGATCGTTCTTGAAGGAGCGGAAAGTGCGGGACTGCTGATATCCTGAAGGCAACCGGCTCGTATCCGAGGCGCAAACTTAGCTCTGACAGTGCGCCCCTAACCCAATCGCGCTGCATGCCATGCTACATGCTCAGCCATAAAAGTTGAGACGAAATGATACGAATGGTCGTAGCCTTCGCGCATGTTCAGCGTCAGCGGGATATTGGCTTTGGCGCAGGCCTCTTCCAACAACCAGGGTCGCAGGCCATTGTCGAGAAACGGATCAGCGGTCCCCTGATCCACCAGAAATTCCGGAAACCGCTTGCCGTCTTCGATGAGTGCCGTCGCATCATAGGCACGCCAAGACGCTTCATCTGAGCCGAGATACTTCGCCAGCGCTCCCTTGGACCAATCTGCCGTCATCGGCTGGGTAATCGGCGCAAAGGCCGAGCAAGTCTTGAAGCGATCGGGATGCTTGAGTGCCAGTGTCAATGCGCCATGCCCACCCATGGAATGGCCAAATATCCCCTGCCGCGTCGGATCAACCGGAAAATGCGCTGCAACCAACGCCGGAAGATCATCCAGGATGTAGCTTTCCATCCGATAATGAGACGCAAAAGGGGGTTGGGTGGCATCAAGATAAAATCCGGCACCACAGCCAAATTGCCAGTTATCCGGTTCATCCGGGACGTTCTCGCCGCGCGGGCTGGTGTCAGGCGCCACCAGAATGATGCCATACTTGGCTGCTGCAGCGCGATACTCGCCCTTGTCCATCACATTGGCATGAGTGCAGGTAAGCCCCGAAAGATACCATAAGACCGGGGCTTTCTTGTTTTCCGGCAGAGGCGGCACGTAGACCGCGAAGGTCATCGGACAAGCACAGCTCACGCTGACATGACGATAAACGCCCTGCACGCCCCCATGCGACTTCTGCGCCGAAAGCGTTTCCATCAGAATGTCACCACCGAGCGGATGCTCTTGCCCTCATGCATCAGATCAAACGCGGTATTGATCTCCTTGAGCGGCATGACATGGGTAATCAGATCGTCAATGTTGATCTTGCCCTCCATATACCAATCGACAATCTTGGGCACATCGGTGCGACCGCGTGCGCCGCCAAAAGCCGAGCCTTTCCAGACACGTCCGGTGACCAGCTGGAAGGGCCGCGTCGAGATTTCCTGGCCTGATGGCGCAACACCGATCAGGATGCTCTCCCCCCAGCCGCGATGGCAGCATTCCAGAGATTGACGCATGGTGTGGATGTTGCCGATGCATTCAAACGAGAAATCTGCGCCGCCGCCCGTGAGATCGACGATGGCTTGCACCACTTTGTCGCGGCCGACTTCATCCGGGTTGATGAAATGCGTCATGCCGAATTTTTTGGCCATCTCAACTTTTGCGGGGTTGATGTCGACACCGATGATTTTGTCGGCACCCACCATGCGTGCGCCCTGAATGACATTGAGACCAATGCCGCCAAGGCCAAACACCACAACATTTGCGCCCGGCCAGACTTTCGCGGTGTAGATCACGGCGCCGATGCCAGTCGTGACACCGCAGCCAATGTAACAGATCTTGTCGAACGGGGCATCCTCGCGCACTTTTGCGAGCGCTATTTCGGGCAAAACCGTGAAATTCGAGAAGGTAGAGCAGCCCATATAGTGGAAGATTTCGTCCCGTTTTCCGCCAACGCTCTCACAAGAAAAGCGGGAGGTCCCATCGGGCATGATGCCCTGGCCTTGCGTCGAGCGGATGGAGGTGCACAGGTTCGAGCGCTGCGAGAGGCAGGTTTTGCACGAGCGGCATTCGGGCGTGTAGAGTGGGATAACGTGATCTCCCATTTGGAGCGAGGTCACGCCCTTGCCGATTTCGCGCACGATACCGGCGCCTTCATGGCCAAGGATGGCCGGAAACTTCCCTTCGGAATCAAGGCCAGACAGCGTGTAAGCATCGGTGTGGCACACGCCTGTCGCCATGATTTCGACCAGCACTTCGCCCGGTTTGGGGCCGGCAATGTCAATGGTTTCGATCGTGAGCGGCTTGTTAGCCTCCCAAGCAACAGCAGCGCGCGATTTCACTATTGATCTCCAATGTATGGTTTACCGCTTACGCTTACCGCTCCCGAAGCTGTCAGACAAACCAAAACAGTCTCAGAACGCGCCCACCCCGGCATTGATCAGGCAGCGCAAAGTTTCACGAACAACGACAACCGGCCTTCGGGAACAAACCCGCTATCAGCAATCAGCCCTTCGATTTCTTGTTTGGTCACGTCGTGTTCGCTCAATATCGTTCGGACGGCGGGCGCAATCGATCCTGCAGCGGTAAGGTGTCTGTGAAAACCGGCGTTCTGTTCGATAAACCCTTCGATTGCGGCTTCGTTCTCTTTTGCTTCCGTGGACAAATGCCTGGCCTTCGGCCAACCTCGCGCCCGATTTTACCATAGATTTCCGCGTTAAAGCGCGCCTGCAAAGGCGCTTCGAGCTGCTTCAGCGTCTGTTCGCGGATGCTGACAGGATCAATCGGTACTTCGAACAGTGCCAATTTACAAAGTAAACCGCCCCCGGTTTGCCGGAGGCCAATGGAAGCTCATCAATGTCGGCTTTGGCGGCACCTATCGGCCAGGCTCCAGATCAACCAGACCGTCTGGCACCCAGCCCTGTTCGCCGTTTTCTTTTTGTGAAAAGATGAACCCGCTTTCGCTGAAGAGTGCAGTTAGCCGTTCACCCGCCTTGAGTTCCAATTCAAGCGCGGAGAAGTCGCGCGT
>JALOTF010000076.1 GCA_025458025.1 Beijerinckiaceae bacterium
GGCCCACCACGCGCGCGGCCTGTTCGGAATAGCCCTCGGCCTCGTTCGAAAAACGACGGCCCTCGCGGTTCACCTGCACCCCACCCTCGGTGATCGTCGCCCAGGTGATGAGAATGCCATGCGGATGCGCCACCGAGCCGTGCCCCTGATGGCCGGAGAGGTCACGCGTCGCAGCTCCCAGCGCCTCTCCCCAGAGCAGGGCGTCCCCCTGATTGCCGGGATGGCCGAAATAGAGCGCACCCGCGAGCGACGGGATATGCTTCGCGACGAGCGCAGGATTGCCGCCATAGCCATTGCAGGCGAGCAGGATCGCCTCCGCGCCGATGCTCTCGCGCGAGCCATCGGGCCGGGTGATCGTCACGCCCACGGGACGCCCCGAGGAATCGACATGGAGCGTCTCGGCCCGCGCCTCGGTGGCAATCGCGATATTCGGCCCCGAACGCGAGGCAAGGCCATGCATGCGCGCTGCCGAATGGCCGGGATAGCGGAAATTCTCGATGACCGTGAAGGCGAGCCCATGCTTCTCCGCCAGCCATTCCAGCCGGGGCCCGATGGCGTGCGCCACCGCCTCGGCGAGAACCGGCTCCGCCTTGCCCTTGGCTTTCGCCTGAATGTCCTGCGCGAAAAGCTCGGCACTATCGACGATGCCCGCGTACCGCTGCCAGCGCGTGCCTGCAGCGGGGATCAGCCCTGCCGAGAGCGCCGTGGAGCCCGAGGGCAAAGCATCGCGTTCGAGCACCAGCGGTTCGAGCCCCGCTTCCGCCGCCACAAGCGCAGCGACAAGCCCAGCCGCGCCTGCCCCGATGATCACGAGGCGTGTCTCGAGATCGAACACCGTTGACGCTGGCGCGATGCGGCTCATGCGCCCATCTCCGCCATCACCTCCGCGATGGTCGAAATGCGCGCGACCGGCTTCAGTCCGGCAATCGCCTCGGCATGGGTCGCGGGCGAGAAGGCCGCCGAGCCATCGCTCAGCACGGTCACACCCATGTCGCGCACATGCGCATCACGCACGGTGGAGGCAACGCCGCCATTCGTGACGATGCCGCCGACCACGAGATGCTCGATGCCTGTTTTGCGCAGCAGCCATTCCAGCCGCGACATGTAAAAGGCGGAATAGGCGATCTTCTCGACGCTCATATCGATGGGCTGGAGTTCATCCACCACCGCCTGCCCCCAGCTTCCCGGCGCGAAATCCCCGCGCTTCAGGAAGGGCCGCAAAGCCTTCAGATGCGGGGAGATTAGCGGCTCGCCGCCCCGTCCCGGCACCAGCGTGAAGAGGGTCGCGATGATCGGCACGCCCCTGTCGCGCGCAGCCTTGACCAGCGGCTGAAGCCGCGCGGGCAATGCGGCAATATCCGCCGCGCCCTGCCCACCGCGCGCATAGGCGCCGAGCGGATGCAGAAAATCGTTCTGCAGATCGACCAGCAGGATCGCGGTTTTCGACCAATCCGGGAGACCTGCCATTATGCTTTCTCCACCAGAATGTTGCCGAGGGAATCGGCCCGCGCGACAAGGCCGGGATCGACCACGATGGTTGCATCCGGCTGTTCAAGAATCGCGGGCCCTGCGATGCGCGCATCAACCGGCAGTTCCAGCCGGGCGAAGATCGGCGTCGCGTGGAACGCACCATCAAACCAGACCTGCCGCTCGCCCGTGCGCGCGGCCTCGACCGTGCCGCCCGCTTTCGGCGCGAGCATCGCGAGATCGAAGGCCGGGCGCTTGCCGATGGCCGTGGTGCGCAGGTTCACGATGCGAATGCCGATGCCCGGCAGCAACCGGCTGAAAGCCTGCTGATAGGCCGCCTCGAAAGCCTGCCGCACGTCGACTTCGGTGAAAGCCTGCCCCGGCGCGACCGCTAAGGGCGCCGCGACCGTATGCGTCTGCCCCAGATAATGCATGTCGAATTCGAAGCGGATCTCCACGCCCTCGATGGGTAGGCCAGCCCGCTCCACCACGGCTCGCGCGGCGTCCGCCTCACCAGCCATGCGGGCGCAGAGCGCGGTGCAATCCAGCCCTTTCAAGGTGAGGTTCAGTGTCTGCACCTGATCATGGCGGATATCCGCGATCACGCAGCCAAGCGCGGAGGTAACCCCCGGAAAACGCGGAACGAGCGCGGCTTTCAGCCCCACTTCCTTCAGCAACGCGCCCGCATGCAGCGCACCACCACCACCGAAGGGCACCAGCGCGAAACGTCCCGGATCATGCCCGCGCTCGATGGAAACGAGGCGGATCGCGCCGGCCATCCGCGCATTCGCGACCCGCAAGATGGCTTCCGCCGCCGCTTCCGGCGAAAGGCCAAGGGGTTCGCCGATCTCCCGGCCAATGGCTGCGCGGGCCGCCTCGCGATCCAAGCGTTTCAGCGCGCCGCCGATAGGCTTTTCAGCGTTGATGCGCCCGAGAACGATATTCGCATCGGTGAGCGTGGGCCGCGTATTCCCCGCGCCATAGGCCACCGGGCCGGGTCGCGAGCCCGCGCTTTCCGGCCCCACGCGCAGCATGCCCCCGGCATCGACCGCCGCGATGGAGCCGCCACCCGCGCCGATGGTCGTGATCTCGATCATCGGGTTACGGATGACCATGCCGAAATCGATCGTGGTCTGCGCCGCGAGTTCCGCGCGCCCGCCGAGCACAAGGCTCACATCAAAGGAGGTGCCACCAAGATCGCCGGTGATCACATCCGGCAGGCCCGCCGCTTCGGCAATCGCCGCCGCTGCGATCACGCCCGCCGCTGGTCCCGAGAGCGCCGTGCGCACGGGGAAACGCCGCGCGGTTTCGGTGGACATGACGCCACCATTGGATTGCACGATGTGGAAGCGTCCCGCGAAGGCTTCGCTCGCGAGCGCGGCCTCAAGCTTCGCGAGATAGCTGCCGACCACCGGCTGCAAACAGGCGTTGAGCGCGGTGGTCGAGGTGCGTTCAAACTCGCGGATCTCCGGCAGGATTTCATGCGAGGCCGCGAGCCTGTCTGCCGGCAAAAGACCGGCCAAGGCAGCCAAGGCAGCCTTCTCGTTCGCGGCATTGGCATAGGCGTTGATGAAGACGATGGTCAGCGCCTCGGCGCCATCCGCCAGCAGGGCCTCGCCCAAAGCCCGCACCTCGGCGGGGTTCACCGCGTGGCGGATCGAGCCATCGGAGAGCACGCGCTCCCTTACCTCGCGGCGCATATGGCGCGGGATCACGGGCGTGAAATCGCCCGTCAGGCCCCAGGTCTTGGGACGGTCGCGACGGCGCATTTCCAGCACATCGCGAAAGCCTTCAGTGGTGATGAGCCCGACGCGCGCGACCTTGCGCTCCAGCAGCGCATTGGTGCCCACGGTCGTGCCATGCACGATGGAGCCGAGATCAGCGATCCGACCGAACACCTTGAGGCCATTGAGGAAACCCACGGCCTCATCACCGCGATTGGACGGCACTTTCGCTGTGCGGAACTCGCCCGTCTCGCCATCCATCAGGAAAAGATCGGTGAAGGTGCCGCCGACATCGACACCCACAACTCTGGAGCCGGACATCACTGAACCTTCCCGTAATCGCGCGCCGCACCCTCGGGCGTGACGTAGCCCTCCGCGAGATCGCGCGCGAGGCTCGCCGCATCACGCTTCGCTGGATCGCCGAACCCGCCGCCGCCCGGTGTTTCCAGCCGCACGCGCATACCCGGCTTCAGCTTCACGCCGGTCACCTTTGAAGCGAGCGGCGGGGAGGCCTCGCCGCCATCATCCGTCTGCCAGAAGAAGCGGTTCAGCGCCGCGGGCTTGCCGCCTTGAAGCCCGAAAGGCGCGCCCTTGCCGCGCTCGCCGAGCAAAAACACATCCGCGTCCGTCAGCGCCTCAAACTCATAGATCGCGCCGAGCCCACCGCGATTGCTCCCCGCGCCGGCCGAATCCGGCCGCAAGGCCCAGCGCGTGACAAGCACCGGATTGCTCGCCTCCAAGATCTCCGCCGGCGGCATGGTGGCGGTCGAGATGGGGTTGTTCGCGTGAGAGAGGCCATCGCCCGTGGGCGAAGCGCCAAGCCCGCCGCCGAAGAACGAGAACATCACAAACGGCGAACCATCCGGCCGCTTCCCGGCGATGGACAGCGCATTGATGGTGCCAAACGGCCCCGCGAGCGCGCGGGATGGATCGGCCTGCCCGATCGCGCCGAAAATCACGCCGATCACGCGCAGGATGGTCTCGGTATAGCCGCCCACCGGCTTCGGGGCCTTCACGCCGAGAAGCGTCGTCTCGGGAATAATGAAGGTGATGGGCCGGAGGCAGCCGGCGTTCGACGGCACCTCGGGGAAGATATGCTTCAGCGCCACGTAACAGCTCGCGACCGCAGTGGAATAGGCGATATTCAACGGGCCGGCGCAGGGCGGCGAGGAGCGCGAGAAATCGAGCACCATCGTCTCACCGGACACCGTGAGATCCAGCGCGATATTGAGCGGCTCATCCGTGATGCCATCGTTGTCGAGGATGTCATCGAAGCGGTAGGTGCCATCGGGGAGTGCGCGGATCGCGGATCGCATCAGGGCATCGGCGCCTTCCGAGAAGGCATCAAGGGCAGCAGCGACAATCTCCTCGCCCGATTCATCAAGCAGGCCGTTGAGGCGGCGCTCACCGAGATCAAGCGCGTTCAATTGCCCGTTGAGATCACCGAAATTCGATTGCGGCAGGCGGCTATTGGCCGAGAGAATGGCGAGGATGTCGCGGTTCATCACGCCCCTCGCGATGAACTTCACGGGCGGAATGCGCACGCCTTCCTGGAAGCTGTCGGTCGCGCGGGCATTGAAGCCGCCGGGCACATTGCCGCCTATATCGAGCCAATGCCCCACGCTGGCGAGCCAGCAGAAAAGCTTCCCCTGCCGGAAAACCGGCCGCACGAGGCGGAAATCATTGAGGTGCGTACCGCCATCATACGGATCGTTGAAGAGGAAGGTGTCGCCGGGTTCGAGCCCGCCCTCCTCTTTCACCTTGGCGATCACCGCGCGCACGGCGAAGGCCATCGCGCCCACGAAAATCGGCAGGCCCTTGGTGCCCTGCACCAAGGTTTCACCCGTCTCCGCATGGTAGAGGCCGTGGCAGGCATCGCGCGCTTCCGCGATGATCGGGTTGAAGGCCGAACGATAAAGCGTCGCATCCATCTCGTCGGCGATCTGTTCGAGGCGGCCGCGCAGAACCGCGAGCGTCACGGCATCAGGGCGGGTCATCACTGGCCCTCGCGATCATAGGAGGCGGCGCGCGCAAGGGCTTCCGCCGTGCGCATGCGCAGGTTCAATTCGCCGAAATCGAACATGCGATCGCGGAAAGGCGTGTTCGTGCCATGCTCGCGAAGCGACTGGTAATAGGCCTCGGCGGTCTTCGCGATGGCGCGCACGATGCCGCCGGGGAAAATCACGAGCCGAAACCCAAGCGCCTGCAATTCGCGCGCTTCGAGCATCGGCGTAAGCCCACCCTCGACCATGTTCGCCATGAGCGGCGCGCGATTGCCCAACCGCGCGGTGATGGTCGAGAGCATGGCGTGGTCACGCGGGGCTTCGACGAAGAGCAGATCCGCACCCGCTTCGAGATAGGCATCGGCACGGGCCAGTGCCGCATCGAGCCCTTCCACGGCCACCGCATCGGTGCGGGCGATGATGAGGAACTCGGCTGAATCGCGCGTGGCCACGGCAGCGCGGATTTTGCCCGCCATTTCCTCACGGGAAACCAGCGATTTATCCGCGAGATGCCCGCAGCGCTTCGGGAAGGTCTGGTCTTCGAGCTGGACGGCATTCGCGCCGGCACGCTCGAAGGCGCGCACGGTCCGCTCCACATTCAGCGCGTTACCATAGCCCGTATCGCTATCGACGATCAGCGGCGCGCTCACACGCTCACGGATCAGGCGGATGGCCTCCGCCGTCTCGCTCATCGTGACAAGGCCGAGATCGGGCCCGCCGAGCCGCGTATAGGCCACGGCAGCGCCAGAGAGATAAAGCGCGGAAAAGCCCGCCGCCTCTGCCAGGCTCGCCGTCAGTGCGTCATAAACGCCCGGCGCAACGACAATTTCCGGCGTGGAGAGCTGCGCGCGCAGCGAAACGGGATCAGGTGATGGAGCCATGGTCACAATCCCAGATAGGTCTTCTGGAGGCCGGGATCGGCCGCGAGGTCTTTCGCCGGGCCGCTCAGCGCGACGAGGCCGTTTTCAAGCACGGAAGCATGGTCCGCGAGCGCGAGGGATTGCACGACATTCTGCTCCACAAGCAGGATGGCGAGCCCCTCCGCAGCAATGCGCCGAATGAGCGCGAACATCTCCTCTACGAGCAGCGGCGAGAGGCCCAGCGAGGGCTCGTCGAGAATAAGCAGGCGCGGCTCGGCCATCAGACCACGGCCGATCGCGAGCATCTGCTGCTCGCCACCGGAAAGCGTGCCCGCGAGCTGCTTCTCGCGCTCTTTGAGGCGGGGGAAGATGGAGTAAATCCGCTCGCGATTGACCTCGCGGCGGGCGCGGCCGCGCGCGAAACAGCCCATATCGAGGTTGTCGCGCACATCGAGGTTCGAGAAAATCTTCCGCCCCTCCGGCACGTGGATCAGCCCGGCCTCGACAATCGCGCGGGGCGTGGCGCGGTTGATCTCCTGCCCGTCGAAGCGGATCGTCCCCTCGCGCGGGCGGATGAGGCCGGAGAGCGCCTTGTTCAGCGTGGTTTTGCCCACGCCATTCGAGCCGAGCACCGCGACGATCTCGCCAGGCGCGACCCGTAGATCCACCCCGCGCAGCACATCCGTCACGCCATAGCCCGCGACAAGGCGGGAGACATCAAGAAGCGCCTCAGCCATGGGATTCTCCCCTGGCGAGCCGCTCCGCCGCGCCCTGCCCGAGATAGGCCTCGATGACGCGTGGCTCGCGCACCACCTGCTCCGGCGCGCCCTCCGCGATCAGCTTGCCCTCGGCGATGACGACGACGCGCTCGCAGAGCGACATCACGGCCTGCATCACATGCTCGATCATCAGGATGGTCACGCCCGCCGCGCGCACCTTTTGCAGCACGGGGATGATGTCGCGGATCTCGCTGGGGTTGAGGCCCGCGAGCACCTCGTCGAGCAGCAGCAGGCGCGGTCCCGTGGCGAGCGCGCGGGCGAGTTCCAGCCTTTTGCGCCCCGCCACCGTGAGCGCGGAGGCAGATTTATCCGCTTCGCCCGCAAGCCCCACCAAAGCCGCCACGCGATCCGCCTCAGCCATCGCGGCATCGCGCGCGGGGTGACGGAGGTAGGCACCGACCGCGATGTTCTCGCGCACGCTGAGGCCCGCGAAAGGCTGTACGATCTGGAACGTGCGCGCGAGACCGAGCTTCGCAAGCGTCTCCGGCGGCTGTCCCAAGATCGAACGGCCTTCATACAGCACCTCGCCAGCGCTCGGCACGGTGAAGCCGGAGATCATCGTGAAGGCCGTCGTCTTGCCAGCACCGTTCGGGCCGATGAGCCCGGTGATGGAGCCGGCTTCCACGGAAAAGCTCGCATCGTTCACCGCCGTGAGGCCGCCGAAGCGCTTGGTGAGGTTTTTGACCTGAAGCATCGGCTCAGCCATGGGAGGTGGGCTCCCCGCCCTTGTCGCCCTTCGTGAACAGGCCGATCACACCGCGCGGCGCAAAGGCCACCACCAGAATCAGCACGATGCCATAGACCACCAGATCGATGCCCGGCACGCGGCCCGCCGCAAGCTTGGTGATCTCGCCGAGGCCATGCAGCAAGCCCGCGCCGAGCAACGGGCCGAGCACTGTTCCGGCGCCGCCGATGATCGCCGCGAGAAGCGCCTCCACGGAAATCCAGGGCCCGAAAGCGATGGCCGCATCGAGATAGAGGAAATACTGCGCGTAAAGCGCACCCGCCGCCGCGGTGATCGCGGCCGATAGCGAAATCGCCTGAAGCTTCACGGCCAGAACATTCACGCCCAAAGCGCGCGCCGCAGCCTCGTTCTCGCGGATTGCCACGAGATAGGCGCCGAAGCGCCGCTGCTCGATCATCCGGTTGAGGATCAGCACCGCACCAACCAGCGCCAGCGCGATCCAGAAGAACACCGCGCGGCTCGCGAACTGAAAATTCGCAGGAGCCACGTCCAGTTTGATGAGAATGCCCGCTGCACCGCCGGTGATCGGCGCGGCATTGGCGAGAATGCGCAAAACTTCCGCAAACGCGAGCGTCACCAGCGCAAAATACGAGCCGCGCAAGCCCGCGCGGAAACTGAGGGAACCGATGACGAAGCCCACAAAGCTTCCGAGCGCAATCCCAGCGCCAAAGCCCAACCACGCATTCACGCCATAGCGCACCTGCAGGATGGCCGTCGTGTAGGCCCCCACGCCGAAAAAAGCGGCATGGCCGAAGGAGAATTGCCCACCATAGCCCCCCGCGAGGTTCCAGCCCTGACCGGCCAGCGCGATGACCAGCACGAAGAACAGGAAGTTGAGCGCGGTGTTCGGCAAGCCGAGCAAAGGCAGCCCCGCGAGCACCGTGAGAATGCCGATGAGAAGCGCGAAAGGCGGATGGCGCAGCAACATGGATCAGGCCTTCGCGCCAAAGAGGCCGGTGGGCCGAAGCAGCAGCACCAGGATGAAGATGAGGAAGATGCCGATCTGCCCCAGCGATTCACCCAGCAAAAGCCCGCTCACGCTCTCGACCATGCCGATGAAAAGCCCGCCGATCAGCGCGCCGGCAATCGAGCCCATGCCGCCGAGCACCACGATCGTGAAGGCCACGAGCACGAAGGCATTGCCCACGCGCGGATTGACGTAGAACGAGGGCATCAGCAGGGCCGCCGCCACCGCAAGGCAGGCGCAGCCCAGGCCGAAGGTGATCGCGTAGATATGCGCGACATCGATGCCCATCAAAGTCGCGCCGAGGCGCTCCTTCGCGACCGCGCGGATCGCCTTGCCGGTATCGGTGCGCACCATGAAGAGCCAGAGCAGGATCGCTACGGCCACCGAACCCGCAAGCCCGATCAGCTTCGGCTGGGAGAGCAGAAGCGGGCCGACCTCCACCACGTTGAAGCCGTAGGGCACATCAATCGTGCGGGTATCCGAGCGGAAAATGGCCAGCAGGCCGTTCTCGATCAGGATCGAGAGGCCGAGGGTCACCAGCAGGATGTTCTGGTCATCGCCATGGCTCGCCGGGCCGATCACGAAGCGCTGAAGGCCGTAGCCGAGCGCGAAGAAGAGCGGCGTGACAATCAGGATCGACACATAGGGATCGACCCTGAACGCTACATGCAGTGCGAAAACCGCGAACATCGCGGCAGTCAGCAGCGCGCCATGCGCGAAATTGATGATGTGCAGCACGCCATAGACCAGCGTGAGCCCGAGCGCGATCAGCGCATAAACCGCGCCGGTCATCAGCCCGTTCAGCACGGCCTCGAAGATGATGGCGGGCGAGTACATGCCGCGCTCCTGCTGGAGGGAGAGAAGAATTCACGGGCCGCGCCGGGGGATGAATGGCGCGGCCCGTTTGGCCTCGGCTCAGGCCAAGGTCACGCCCTGACGGGGAAGACCGGCTTGGCGTTGGCGAAGCTCTCGGGGAAGATCACCTTTATATCCCCGCCCTGCACCTGCGTGTTCACCGGGCCGGCGCCGGTGTTCTGGCCGTTGACGAACTTCGTCGGGCCATAGGGCATGATGTGATCCTCGAAGGTCGAGTTGGTCAGCGCCTCGATGATCTTCGCACGGTCACGCGAGGCGGCCTTTTCCACCGCATCGGCCAGCAGCTTCACGCAGGAATAGTTGAGCGGGATGTTATAGGCCCAGACCGAGCCGGCATCGGCAGCAGCCTTCATCACCGCAGCAGATTTGGCTTTCCGCGGATCATGCCAGTGGTTGCAATCCATCACGTTTTCAGCCGCATCCGGGAATTCCTTCACGAAGCGGAAGTTGGAGGCCGCACCGTTCAGCACAGCGTAGATGCCCTTCGGGCGGATGCGCTGCTGCTGCATGGTGCGCGCGAGTAGCACGAACTCGCCATAATAGCTCGAGGGGATCACGAGATCCGGGTTCAGAGCGCGGATGCGCAGAGCCACATTCGACATATCACGCGAGGGCGTGGGATGCGCGATGGTCTCCAGCACCTCGAAGCCGTGCTTTGGCAACTCGGTCGCCATCAGCTTCGCAAGGCCTGAGCCGAACAGGCCATCCTCATGCACCAGTACCACAGTCTTCGCGGGTTTGCCGGCGGCTTCGTTCAGCTTCACGAGGTTGGTCACCGCAGCGGTCGTCACCGTGCCGAAGCCGGGGCCGAGACGGAAGGTGTTCTTGAGGCCGCGATTGACGATCTGGTCCGACACGCCGACATCGACGATGTAGGGCAGATCATAACGCGAGGCCGCCTGGCTCGCCGCAAGGCAGATGGGCGAGGCAAAGCCGCCGACAATCGCCGCGACGCCCTCACCATTGAGCTTCTCGACCTCCTGGGTCGCCGCTTCCGGGTTGGAGCGCGCATCGGCGAAGACCATCTCCAGCTTCGCGCCGCTGAGCGACTTGATGCCACCGGCATCGTTGATCTCCTTCAGCGCGATCTCCGCGCCGAGGCGACCGAAGCCGCCATCCTGCGCGAGAGCGCCGGTAACCGGCTGGAGAATGCCCACCTTCACGGTCGGCGTCTGCGCGCGCAGAACGGCCGGCGAAGCGATGATGGCCGCGCCCGCAAGCGCGCCCTTGAGGATCGTGCGGCGATCGGCATCGCCGGAGAGGATCGGGGTTTTGTTCGTCATGAAGGCTTTCCCTGTTTTGTCTCGATTTTATTCGGCGGCTTCGGGTGGGCGGTCGTCGTGAGGCTTCAGGCCATCCACCGCGACGGGGCGCCAGCGACGCCCCTCGCGATGGCCGGCCCGCACCAGATCCATCTGGAAGGAGTAGAGATCGGGGCGATAAAGCGCCTGCAGATGCTCGATTCCCCTGCCATGAGGGTCGAACACGGTGCGCGTCAGCGACAGCAGCGCCGACCCCGGCTCGATGCCCAGCGCACGCGCCACTTCCGGCCCCGCAAGCGCCGCGCTGATGGTCTGGCGCGCATGGTCGGCGACCAAACCCGCTCGCTCCAGCAATTCGAGCAGTGGCTTTTTCGCAAGGTCCACCTCGCTCCAGCCGATGCCGATGCTCTCCGGCACCGATGTCACGAGATAGGAGAATGGCGTTCCATCGATGAGACGCACGCGCTCGGAGCGCTGCACGCGCTCGCCCTCGGGCAGTTGAAGGGCAGTGGCGATATCCGGAGAAGGCGCGACATAGGTGAAGGAAAGCAGCTTGACGCTCGTGCGCTTGCCCATTTCCACGAGATGCGTGAGCACATTCGCGAGATCCGCCACCAGCGGACTGCCCGCGCCGCGCGCACTGAGATAGGTGCCCGAGCCCATCCGACGCTCGACAAGGCCCTCGGCCTCCAGACGATCCAGCGCATGCCGGAGGGTAACACGGGAGACGCCAAGCTCAGCTGCCAGAGTCGGCTCCCCGGGAAAGCGCTCGCCAGGGCGGAATTCCCCGCGAGCGATACGATCCCGCAACGCGAGATAGGCACCACGGGTGCGGCTGAGGCCGGCGCGAAAGCTTCGCTCGTTGCCACCATCGGCCGCAGAATCCATGCCGCATGCCCCTTTCCGAACCGCCTGCGCGGTCTACATAATGGGATACAGCACCGATGACGCGGCCATTCGGCCCTCGCCTGTCTGCTTTACTATCCCGATATCTGTATTAATTATAGAACAGGCTTGAGCCGTCAAGCCGCCTGTGATCCATTTCGGGCAGGCCCTCGCAATTTCCTTCGGTGGCGCATGATCGGGAACCCGCCCCGCACTCTCTTCGACAAGGTCTGGCAGGCCCATGTCGTGCTGACGCGCGAGGATGGCACGAGCCTCCTCGCGATTGACCGGCACTTCCTGCATGAGGGCTCGCACCACGCTTTCGCGCAGTTGGCGGACAAGGGCGCCAGCGTTGCCCGGCCGGATCTCACCTTCGGCGTGGCCGATCATTACGTGCCCACGCGGCGCGGCGCGGGACAGGTGATTGATCCCGCCATTGCCGAGATGGTCGAGCGCCTCGAACGCAACACAGCCAAGCACGGCATCACGCTCTTCGGCCTAGGTGATCCGCGACAGGGCATCGTGCATGTCGTGGGGCCCGAACAGGGGCTCACCCTGCCCGGCCTCACCATAGTCTGCGGCGACAGTCACACCTCCACGCATGGCGCTTATGGCGCGCTTGCCTTCGGCATCGGCGCGAGTGAGGTCGCGCATGTGCTGATGACCGGCACGCTCTGGCAGAAGAAGCCGAAAACCTTCCGGATCAACGTGGATGGCGCGCTGGGCCCCGGCCTCTCCGCGAAGGATATCGCGCTGCATATCATCGCGACCGTCGGCGCTGATGGCGCGACCGGCCACGCACTGGAATATGCGGGCAGCGCCATCCGCGCGCTCTCGATGGAGGGCCGCCTCACGCTCTGCAACCTCTCGATCGAGAGCGGCGCGCGTTGCGGGATGATCGCCCCGGACGAGACTACCTTACGCGCCATTACCGGTCGCCCCTTCGCGCCACAGGGCGCCTTGTTCGATCAGGCCGTCGAAGCATGGCGGCAGCTTCCCAGCGATGAAAATGCACATTTCGACCGGGAGATCATGATTTCCGCCTCGGATATCGCACCCATCGTCACATGGGGTGTCACGCCGGAGCAGGCCTTGCCCATCACCGCCCGCGTGCCGGACCCGGCCCGCGAAACCGACCCCGTGCGGGCGGAAGCCGCGCGCGCTGCGCTCGATTACATGGGCCTCACGCCCGGCGCGGCCCTCGCGGCGGTGCCGGTATCCCGCGTCTTCATCGGCTCCTGCACCAACAGCCGCATCGAGGATTTGCGCTCCGCCGCCGCCGTTCTTGCGGGGCGGAAGGCGCGCGTGCCCGGCCTTGTCTCGCCGGGCTCATCAGGCGTGAAACGGCAGGCGGAAGAGGAAGGGCTCGACCGCATCTTCCGCGAGGCCGGCCTCGAATGGGTCGAATCCGGCTGCTCGATGTGCGTGGGCATGAATGGCGATATCGGCCAGCCGGGCGAGCGCATCGCCTCCACCACCAACCGCAACTTCAAGGGAAGGCAGGGCGCGGGCGTGCGCACGCACCTGATGAGCCCGGCGATGGTCGCGGCGGCGGCGATTTCCGGCACTTTGGCCGATTGCCGCCCGTTTGTGGAGGGGCGCAAGGCATGAAACCCTTCACGCGCGTCACCGCCCTCGCCTGCCCGCTGCCGATTGCCAATATCGACACGGATCAGCTCATCCCCGCGCGCTTCATGCGGCGCACGCGGAAGGAGGGCTATGGCCCGGTTCTGCTACATGATCTGCGCTTCGAGGCGGATGGCTCACCGAAACCCGATTTCCCGCTGAACAGGCCGGAACATGCGGGAGCGGGCTTCATCGTCGCGCGGCGGAATTTCGGCTCGGGCTCCAGCCGCGAGGCCGCCGTCTACGCGCTCGCGGATTACGGAATCCGCGCGGTGATCGCGCCGTCCTTCGGCGATATCTTCGCACAGAACGCCGTGAATAACGGCCTGCTACCGGTGCGCCTGCCGGAGGATGCGGTGGAGAATCTGATTCTCAACCTTTCCGCGCAACCCGCGCCAATCACGGTGGATCTCGAAAACACGCGGGTCGAGGCCGGTGGCCTCACCCTGCCGTTTGTCATCGATCCGGTCTGGCGCACCAAGCTGCTGAACGGCTGGGACGATCTCGACCTCACGCTGAGCCATGCGGCCGAGATCCGCGCCTTCATGGAACGCGATGCCCGCGCGCGACCGTGGATGGCACCATCGCGCACGGGCTAAGCTTTACGCCTGCTTGCTCCAGACAGCATACCACGCCTTGAAAAGCTTGTGCTGCGTTTCGAGGAAGGTCTTCTGGCTCGCGGAAAGCGCATCCGTCGGGTTGAAGTGCAGCGCATATTCCGCGTGTCCCTCGAGCACCATCAGGTGCTTGTAGAACAGCACGAGATCCGCGCCCTCATCGAAGGTCGAGAGCACCTTCAGTGCGCCTTCCAGCTCCTGCGCCTGCCGGCGTGCGACGGGATCGCCCTTCTGCGCGGCCTCACACAGGCGCGCAAGGTGCAGAACCTCCTTCGGCAACGCATTGCCCACGCCGGTGATGGCGCCGGTCGCGCCGCAATTCACGTAGCCATGGAACACTTCCGTATCGACGCCGACCATCAGAGTCAGCTTGTCGGAACGGTTCACGATGTGCTCGGCGGCATAGGACATCGCCTTCGCGCTGCCGAATTCCTTGAAGCCCACGAGATGCGGGTAGCGATCATGCAGCGCGAAGAAGAGATCGGCCTTCGTCTCGAAGCCATAATACGGGCTGTTATAGATCACCGAAGGCAGGTCCACCGCAGCTTCAAGAATGCCGGAGAAATGCGCAAACTGCGCCGCCGGCGACGTGCCGCGCGAGAGCACGCGGGGGATGACCATGAGACCCGCCGCGCCCACCTTCTTCGCATGCGCCGCCAAAGCCGCCGCACGCATCGGGTTCTGCGCCCCGGTGCCCACGATCACCTTGATGCCCGCCTTCACGAGGCGCTCCACGCCCTCCATGCGCTGCTCGTCGGTGAGCAGCGGCCAATCCCCCATCGAACCGGCATAGATCACGCCCGACATGCCCTGCGCCCTGAGGTGCTGGCCCATGCGCACGAGGGCATCGAAATCCGGGCTGCGATCCGCCTTGCAGGGGGTCATCAGGGCCGGCATCACGCCGGAAAAGACGTGTTTGGACATGGCGAGGTTCCTTGGTTCTGGCGCGGCGGTTCCAGGATGGCATGAGCCGCAACGGAGGATTGACGGAGGCATTTTGTAGATTGTATAAAATCGACATGCAAGCCCCAGAGTCAAGATTTCAGCGATCGTGATGTCCGCGATGAAGAACCCCATCCTCTCCCGCACGCTTGCCGGCGCGATTGTCGAACGTGTGCGGCAGGAAATCCTCAGCGGCGAGCACGCGCCGGGCGCGCAATTGCGGCAGGATGCGCTCGCCGCGAGCTATGGCGTGAGCCGCATTCCCGTGCGCGAGGCGTTGCTGCAACTCGAAGCCGAGGGGCTCGTCGCCATCGAGCCGCATCGCGGGGCGGTGGTCACCCCGCTCTCGCCGGAGGAGATCAACGACGTTTTCGCCTTGCGCCGCATGCTGGAACCGCGCCTCATCTGCTCGTCCATCCCTGAATTGTCAGCCGATGATCTCGCCGGGCTTGATGCCATTCAGGGCGCGTTTGCAGCGGCGATCGAGGCGGGCGATGCCGGGCGCTGGGGCCGGCTCAACGCCGAACTCCACCTCGCGATGTATGCCCGCGCGCGCCAGCCGCGCACGCTCGCGATTGTCGCGAGCCTCCTGCAAATCAGCGAGCGCTACACGCGCCTGCAACTCGCAACGCGCGAGGCTTGGGAACGCGCCACGCGCGAACATGCCGAACTCATCGCGTTCTGCCGGAAGCGCGAGGCGGAAGCCGCCGCAAAAGCCGTGGAGGCGCATATCGCGACTGTCCATGCCGATCTCGCGGGGATCGTCGGCCTCGGGTGAGGCTTAACGGCGATCAGGTGGCGGAGGCCGGCGGCGCAACAAGGCCCAGGCGCGCAGATCGATCACCGCCCGGAAAGTCGCGAACAGCAGCAGCAGGCAGAGCCCGGCCTTGGTGATCATCTCCATCGCGCCATCGACATAAAGCGCGTGCAGCACCGTCCCCACGACAATCACCAGCGCCAGAGCCGTATGGGCGAGCCGCCAGAAACGGGGCGAGAGGCGGCCGCGCAGGCGGAATATCGCCAGCAGCGCAGAGAGAAAAACCGCCCACATCGCCAGCACACCCCAGATGGAAAATGGCGTGGGTGAACGGAAGAGCAGTGCATCCAGCGCATCGGGCGGGCTGGTGAGATAAAGCCCCACGACATGCAGCAGCACGAGGACCACCAGCGCAACGCCCAGCCATAGATGCACGCGCCTGCCGGGGCGCGGCGGCAAGCCGGGCAGATAGCCCGCCGCGAGCAAAGGCTGGAGCAGCATGAGGCCGAGCGCGAGAATGCCGGCGAAACCCGCACCGATATAAACTGGACCGCGCCAATCGAGATACGGACTCGTGGTCGCCACCGCGACCGGCACGAGAATAGCCGCAGCCAGCGCAGACCAGATCAGCAGGGCACGAGCAGACGGCACCGGATCAGGCCGGCTCCAGCACGAAATGGGCCGCGAGGCTCTTGTCCCGCGCATTGGCCATCACCGGGCGGAGGAAGCAGGTCTTGAAGCTGGAACCCGCTCCCTCATAGGCGAGGTGCCC
>JALOTF010000132.1 GCA_025458025.1 Beijerinckiaceae bacterium
TGGCGGTCGCGTGAAGAAGCGCTCGATCTGCTCGATCGTCGCGTCATCAATCGCGTTGCGCCGTTCCGGGCGGTTCAGCGTGAGAAGCGCGATCTTGCCGCGGGTTTCGATCTCGAGATTGGGCATGGCGAAATCACTGGCTGCGATGAGACTGGCATAAAGTCGAAACGAGAAACCCGGTGACGCAGCCTGCGCTGCGCCCTACTTTCCGGATAATCAAGACGGCAACGACAGCGGGAAATCAACCGCGTCGGCAAGCCGGGCACAGGGTTGAGGAGAGACGCGGATGGGTTTCCAGGCATTGCTCGTGGACAAGCTGGCCGATGGCCAGGTGAAAGCCATGGTCACCAAGCTGGAGGACAGCGCGCTACCCGCCGAAGGCAATGTCACGGTTCGCGTCGAATATTCCACGGTGAACTACAAGGATGGCCTCTGCATCACCGGCGGCGGCGGGCTCGTGCGCAGCTATCCGCATGTGCCGGGCATCGATTTCGCGGGCACGGTCGAGGCCTCGGATGATCCGCGCTACAAGCCCGGCGAAAAGGTGGTGCTCACAGGCTGGCGCGTGGGCGAAATCTGGTGGGGCGGTTACGCGGAAAAGGCGCGGGTGAAGGCGGATTGGCTCGTCCCCCTGCCCGCTGGTCTCACCACCCGACAGGCCATGGCGGTGGGTACCGCCGGCTTCACGGCCATGCTCGCGGTGATGGCGCTGGAAGCGCATGGCGTCACGCCCGCGAAAGGCGAGGTGCTGGTGACCGGTGCGGCCGGTGGCGTCGGCTCGGTTGCGACGGCGATTCTCGCGAAGCGCGGCTATCAGGTTGCGGCGGTCACGGGTCGCCCCGAGCAGGAAACCTATCTCAAGGCCCTCGGCGCGAGCCGCATCGTGCCGCGCGCCGAACTCGCGGATGCCCCCACGCGACCGCTCGACAAGGAGACCTGGGCGGGCTGCATCGACAATGTCGGTGGGCCCATGCTCGCGCGCGTGCTCAGCCAGATGAAATACAACGGCTCCGTGGCCGCCGTGGGCCTCGCGGGTGGCGCAAACCTGCCGACGACCGTCATCCCCTTCCTGCTGCGCGGGGTGAACCTGCTCGGCATCGACAGCGTGATGAAGCCCTACGGCGATCGTCTCGTGGCATGGCAGCGCATCGCGGAGGATCTCCCGCTCGACAAGCTCGAGGCGATGATCGTGCCGGCGAAGCTGCATGACTTGCCGGAACTCGGCAAGGCGATCCTCGCTGGGCAGACGCGCGGTCGCGTGGTGGTGGAGATTTAAGCCAAACGACCGAGCAACAGCACGGTTTCGAGAGACAGTTCGACCGTCGCGACAATCGCCGCGACATAGGCGAAGCGCAGCAGGTAATCGCGCCGCGCGTTGGCGATCAGCGGGGCCGCGACTTCCGCCGGCGGGCGCTTGTCTTTGGGGATCATGACCCAGACTTCGGTCTCCGAATGCCGCACGATATTGGCGCGCGAGGCCTTCAGCAGCAGCACGAAGCACATCAGCAGCGTGGCAATACCGCCGGTGCGCAGGAAAAGATCAATATCGCTCGAACAACCGACCATCAGCGTCGCGATGGTGAGCGCTCCAAAACCGCAGCCCCGCGCGATGGACAATTGCGCATAGCGCCGGATCATCGCCGATTCCATCCCGAACCCCTTCGCAGATTGCACCGCAACACGATGCCGAAGGATGCTGAATCTGGCAACGCGAACAAGGATTGAGAGAAATCACCTTTTTGCGAGCACCGGTCGCGGCTGCACTCCACTGGCAAGGCTTGAAGCCGCAGCTTCGATGCTCTGCATCACCATATCGGCGAAAGCCGTGTGGCTGACGGGGCCGTTTTCGCGGAACCACATGAATTTCCAGTTCATCATGCCGAAGAGGTTCATGGTCAGCGGTGTCAATAAGTCGCGCCTTTGCGCCAGTACCGGTTCCAGCGCAGCCAGCGCGCCTGCGAACTGCTTCACCAGCACGCGCTCCCGTTCCACCAGCTCGGTCTTCATCGCCGCAGGCAGGCGCTTCATGTCGGAGATCTGGATCTGGTGCTCCTCATCCGCATGCTGATATTCCTCGAGCAATGCGTTGATCATCGCCGCGAGGCGCTCACGCGGTTGAAGCGTGGTCGGCACCGCCGCGATGGCTGCGACGAGATCATCGAGGTGCGCGCAGATGATGTCGAACAGCAGCTGATCCTTGCTCGCGTAGTAATGGTAGAGCAAGGCCTTGGAGACCCCGCAAGCCAGCGCGATCTCGTTCATCGAGGCACGATCGAAGCCGTGGCTCGCAAAGAGCTTCGCAGCCGCCTTCAGGATGGCGCGGCGCTTGTCGTCGTGATCCGCTGCGATGGGACGGGCCATCGGCTCAGATTCCTTTTTCCTGACGCAAATTCTTCACGCGAACCGGTCCCCACTTCGCTTGAATTCGCTATGCCCTGGGCCGCTTGTCGATGATGCGCTTCGCCTTGCCCTGCGAACGCTCGATGCCGTCGGGCGGCAGCACATTCACCCAAGCGGTGATGCCGATCTTGTCCTTGATGCGCCTGGCGAGCAGCTTGGCCGCCTCGTTCGCCGCCTCGGAATGATCGACGCGCGCTTCCACCTTCACCTCCATCTCGTCCATGCGGCCCTCGCGGGTAAGCACGATCTGGTAATGCGCGGAGAGCGCGGGGAGCGCCAACAGCATCTCCTCGATCTGCGTGGGGAACACGTTCACGCCGCGCACGATCATCATGTCATCGGAACGGCCCGTGATCTTCTCCATCCGCCGCATGGAGCGCGCGGTGCCCGGCAGCAACCGCGTAAGATCGCGCGTGCGATAGCGGATGATCGGCATCGCCTCCTTGGTCAGCGAGGTGAAGACCAGCTCCCCCTGCTCGCCATCGGGCAGAACTTCACCGGTCTCGGGGTCGATGATCTCGGGGTAGAAATGGTCTTCCCAGATATGGAGGCCGTCCTTCGTCTCCACGCATTCATTGGCGACACCCGGCCCGATCACCTCGGAAAGCCCATAGATATCCACCGCGTGCATGTCGAAGGCCTGCTCGATTTCCTGCCGCATGGCGTTGGTCCAAGGCTCGGCCCCGAAAACCCCGACCTGAAGCGACGAAGCCCGCGGATCGAGCCCGACCTTCCGGAACTCATCGAGGATCGCGAGCATGTAGCTCGGCGTCACCATGATCACATCGGGGCGGAAATCAGTGATCAGCTGCACCTGCCGCTCGGTCATGCCGCCGGAAATGGGGATTACGGTGCAGCCCAGCTTCTCCGCACCGTAATGCGCGCCAAGCCCGCCCGTGAAGAGCCCATAGCCATAGGCGACATGCACGATCATGCCCGGCCGCACACCGGAAGCGCGCAAGGACCGCGCGACCACATCCGCCCAGGTCTGGATGTCATTCGCGGTGTAGCCCACCACGGTGGGCTTGCCGGTCGTGCCAGATGAACCATGGATGCGCGCGACCTTCTCGCGCGGCACGGCGAAGAGGCCGAAGGGGTAGTTGTCGCGCAGATCGGCTTTCGCGGTGAAGGGGAATTTCGCCAAATCCGCCAGCGTCTTGCAATCATCGGGGTGAACGCCCGCCGCATCGAATTTCGCGCGATACGCCGGCACGTTCTCGTAGGCATGGCGTAGTGACCATTGCAGACGCTTGAGTTGCAGCGCGGATAGTTCATCGCGCGAGGCATGCTCGATCGGGTCGGTTAGCGGCTTGTAGGTGGAAATCGAAAACATGGCTCAGCCCTCCACCACAATGCCGGGGAAGAATTCGCCCTTCACCGTGCGCGAATGACCCCGGAAGATCGCGATCTTCTGGCCATCCTGATTGAAAACGTCGATGTCATAGATGCCCGAACGCCCGGTGCGGCTTGCCTCGCGGCCCACGGCGCGGAGTTTGTCGCCCAGCCGCCCCGGCGCGAGGAAGGTGATGGAGCAATGCTGCGCCACCGTGCGCTGGTTGTAGGTGTTGCAGGCGAAGGCGAAGGCGCTGTCGGCCAACGAGAAGATGTAGCCGCCATGGCAGGTGCCGTGGCCATTCACCATCGCCTCGGAGATCGTCATGGTGATCTCGGATCGGCCCGGCGCGACGGATGCCACCGCCATGCCGAGGCCGGCAGAAGCCTTGTCCTCATCCCACATTGCCTTGGCGCAAGCCTTGGCCAGTTCGTCGGCGGTCATCGTCGTCATGTTACTGCCCCCGGAAGGTCGCTTCGCGCTTTTCCATGAAGGCGCGCACGCCTTCCGCGTAATCCGCCGAGCGCCCGAGCCGGCGCTGCGCATCGCGCTCGTCATCAAGCTGCGCGTCGAGCCCTTGTGTGAAGGCGCGCTGGATCAGCGATTTCGTTTCGGCGAGCCCGAGCGTCGGCGCTTTCGCCAGCGTTTCACCCAGCGCGATGGCCTCGCTCATCAGCGCGGCATCGTCCACCGCGCGATAGATCATGCCGATGCG
>JALOTF010000007.1 GCA_025458025.1 Beijerinckiaceae bacterium
CCTCGGCATAATCCTCGGCGAGCTTGCCCGGCGAGCGCACGAGCCTGTCGCCCTGTCGGGGGGAAGCCTTGTCAGGGTTCGAGCAGAACATCGGGAGATTGCGCGCCCGCGCGCCCGCAAGCAATGGCACTAGGGTGGAGTCCCCGACATCATCATCCGGCAAGCCCATCAGCAGGATGCCATCCGCCTCGGTGATATCGGTCACGAAGGTCAGCCCCGGAAGCTCGGCGGCCCATTTCATCGCATCATCCGGCGCTGCGGTGATCGCGAAAAGCCGGCGGGACCCGGGAAAACGCCCGGCCTCGAAATCACGCCAGAGCGCCTCGCCTTGGGCGCGCTGCGCTTGCCGGAATTCGAGAGCACTGCGAGGCGTGCCGGGCCATCGGCCAGCGCCTCCATCGCAGCAATCGCACCGGGATAGGCCGTGCTGCCATTATGCAGCACGCCCCATTGATCGAACACGATGGCATCGAATTCGCCGGCAATATCCCTTAGCGAGGCGAGGTGACGCAAGGCGATCACCTTTTGCGCGAACGGGCCGAATTGGTCGCTGCGCCAGCCGGCATATCCCCGAAATAGAAGTGGAGGCCGGGAATATGCTTGCGCCGCTCGCGCATCTTCATGCCGGGGAAGGGATAGACCTCGCTGATGCCGCAGGCCTCGTCATGGCACGGCAGAATGTAATCCGCCCGCTTGTCGATCTCCTCGACCGACCGCCAGCCATCCACCGAATTCACGAAGCGCGCGGGTACCCAGTAGCGCCACTTCTCTTCCTCGTTGGGCTCAAGATTGCGCGCCTGGAAGATAGCATCGCCGACAATCACGATGTCGCCGGCTGTGGTCGCCACCGTCACCGCCATGTGGCCCACGGAATGGCCCGGCGTGTGGAACATGGTGATGCCCGGCAGCACCTCGGTCTCGTCATCGATCATCTCGAAGGCGCAGCCGGAATAGGCCGGCTCGATGCCGAGGATCGGCGATTCATAGGTGCGGTAGTAAAGGGGCAGGGGGTTGTAGGCCATCTCGATTTCCGCGCGCGGCGCGATGTAGCGCGCATTGCGGAATTCCTTCATGTTCTGAACATGATCCCAGTGGAGATGGGTGAAGATGATGGCGTCGATCTCATCCGGATGGACGCCCAGCTTCTCCTGAAGGTGCTTGTGCACCTCGGTGCAGCCGCGCTTCTCGCATTTGTGATGGTACTTCGTGGCGCGCGCCTCGTCGCAGAGGCCGGTATCGATCAGGATCTTGTGCTCGCCGGTATCGACATAGAAGCAATAGACCGGATTCCAGATTTTTTTGCCGGCCGGGCCCTTCCAGAAAATGTAGGTGCCAAGATCGGCTTCCAGCCAGCCGGTGTTGATCGGGTAGATTTTGGTTTCGGCAACGCCCATCGCAGTCTCCTTGGATGGAAGCGTTGTATACGAACTGAAATTTCTGTCTACAAAAATCTGAAATTGCATCCAGGGAGGCGCAAGGGAGGCCTCAGTTCAGTGCCAGGACGCGCAGGAAGCTCGCCGTCATGTGTCGCCGCATGCCGTCGGATGCACGTTCCGAATCGGCGGAGAAAATGGTCTGGAGCAGTTCCTCGTGGCTCGTGGCCGAGGCGACGAGATCCTCGCGCGTGGCGAATTTCTTCGCGCGGAACGGGCCGGTGCGCCGACGGAAATCAACGGCCAAAGCCTCGATATAGATGTTCCGCGTGGCCCGGTAGATCAGGAAATGCAGCGCCTCATTGGCCTTGAGGTAGCGCAGGCGATCGCCCGTAGCGGCGGCGGCCACGCATTCGGCCTGCGCTTTTTCCAGCTCCGAGCGGGCGAGAAGCGTGAGGCGCTGGGCGGCGAGGCCCGCGCAGAGCGCTTCAATTTCATGCATGGCTTCAAACATTTGCGCGAGTTCTTCGCGGCTGTATTGCGCCACGCGCACGCCCCGCTTCTCGCCTGTCACGAGCACGCCTTGCGCGGTTAGACGATTGAGGGCCTCACGCACCGGTGTGCGGGATACGCCAAATCGTTCGGCGAGCCGTGTCTCATCAAGCCGCGCGCCCGGCTCCAGTTCGCCGATGGCGATATCCTCCAGCAGAGCCTGCTCGATGCGTGCGGCGGATGATTCCCGGCCTGAATTCGCAGTGTCCATCGCGGTTTTCCCGATCCTCTATCGCCTTCTGGATAGCATGATCGGAGGGGCGCTCCAAGCCTCCGTTTCGTAATTGCATAAATAAACTTGACTTTGCATACAAAATGAACTTCCCTCCTGTCAGACCAAGAAGCAAGCGGCCGCGCTGATCGGCCGTGGGAGTGAATATGCCCGAGATCCGGATCGAGAACCTCCGCAAGGCGTATGGCGAGCACGCCGTCATCGAGGGGCTCAATCTCGAAATGGCCGACGGCGAGTTCACGGTGCTGGTCGGCCCCTCGGGCTGCGGAAAATCCACCACGCTGCGCATGATTGCCGGGCTCGAATCCTGTTCGGGCGGCGCGATCCTGATCGATGGGCGCGATGTGACGCATCTCGAGCCCAAGGAGCGCGGGCTCGCCATGGTGTTCCAGGATTACGCGCTCTACCCGCACATGAATGTTGCGAAGAACATGTCCTTCGCGTTGCGCCTTGCGCGCTACCCCGCCGCCGAGATCGACAAGAGGGTGCGCGAGGTCGCGCGCACGCTTGATCTCACGCCCTATCTCGATCGCAAACCCGGCGAACTGTCTGGCGGGCAGCGCCAGCGCGTGGCGATGGGCCGGGCGCTAGTGCGCGATGCCGGCACCTTCCTGTTCGATGAGCCGCTCTCGAACCTCGATGCCAAGCTGCGCGGCCATATGCGTGCGGAACTCGCGCTGATGAGTCGCCGCATCCGCAAGAACATGATCTATGTTACGCATGATCAGGTCGAGGCGATGACCCTCGGCGACCGCATCGTCGTGATGCGCCACGGCAAGATCATGCAGGCGGGCTCGCCCGAGGAGCTTTACCGCCGCCCGGCGAACCGCTTCGTGGCGGGGTTTATCGGTTCGCCCACCATGAATTTCCTGAAGGCTGATCTCGTGGCCGAGGGGGATCGGGTGGTGGCAGTGGGGCAGGGCTTTCGTTTTCCCTTCGCGGCCGAGCGCAGTGCGGCGCTGCGTTCCTTCGTCGGGCGCGCGGTGGATGTAGGCATCCGCCCGTCGGGCTTCATCGCCTCCGAAGCGCCCGATGCGCTGCAACTGCCGGTCATCCTGTCGGAATATCTCGGCGCGCAATCGATCATCATCTCGGAATTGGGCGGCGCGCGCATCGCCATCGAGGTCAACGCGCCGCAACCGCTGACGGTGGGCGGAACGCGCGGTTTCGAGGTCGCTGCGGATGGCATTCATCTGTTTGATTCAAAAACCGAAAACGCACTCTGATCACAACCCCAAAAGACGCCCGGACCGGGCGCTGTTTCACAGGGAGGAATAGATGGGTTTCATGCGATCCATGACGGCGGGGCTGGCGCTTGCCGCAGCCTGCGCCACGGGGGCTCTGGCCTCCGATGCGGCCTACAAGCCCTTTGCGGGCACGAAGCTGGTCGTGAATTTCCCCTCGCACCCGCATTACACGGCCGTGCGCAAGGTGCTGCCGGAATTCACGAAGCAGACCGGAATCCAGGTGGAAGTCGACCAGCTCGAATTCCTGAAGATGCGCGAAAAGCAGACGCTCGAACTCACCAAGGCGCGCGGCGATTACGATCTCATCTCCTATGTCGTGTTTTCCAAGGCGGATTACGTCTACGCGGATCAGCTGGAGAACCTCGCTCGCTACTTCATGAATCCGAAGCTGGCGGATCCGAATTACGCCGCCGAGGATCTGATTGACGGCTATGTGCAGAATATCGGCGTGGCCGGCGGCAAGAAGGGCTACCTGCCGGGGCCGACCGGCTCGCTCTATGGCGTGCCCTTCGGTGCGGAAACCTCGGTGCTTTATTACCGCAAGGACATTTTCGAGAAGCACAAGCTGACGCCCCCGAAGACCTATACCGAGTTCCTCGATCTCGCCTGCAAGATCCCGCAGATCGAGCCGGGCATGGGCGGTGTCGCCATCCGCGCGGCTTCCGGCCATCACGCCGCGCATGCCTTCCTGCTGCATCTCGCGCCGCTCGGCGGACGCATTTTCGACGACCAGTGGAACCCGATCCTGAATAACGACAAGGGCATCGCGGCTGCGGCTGCACTGAAGAAGATGGTTGATTGCGGCGTGAAGGGCAGCACCGTGTTCGGCCCGGCGGAAGCGGCGGCTTCCTTCGCGCAGGGCAGTTCGGCGATGTTCCTCGACAGCACGGTTTATGCCGCAGGCTTCGAGAACCCGGCGAACAGCAAGGTCGTGGGGCGCGTGGGCTGGGTGCCGCATCCGGCCGGCGTGCGGGCCGGCTCGCAGACCGGCGGTTTCGGCATCGCCATCCCCAAGAACGCGAAGAACAAGGACGCGGCCTTCCTGCTGCTCCAGTGGCTGACCTCGAAAGAGGCCGACCTCAAGATCGCGCTCGAAGGCGGCAATCCCTCGCGTTACTCCACCCACAAGGATGCGACGCTCAACGCGAAATTCCCCTTCTCTGCCGCCTTTGGCGAAGCCTTGAAGGATGCTGACCCGGATTGGCGCCCGATCATCCCGCCGTGGGGCAAGATCAACGCGGATCTCGGCACGACGCTCTCGAAGGTGCTGACCGAGAATGCCGACATCAAGGCGAGTCTCGATGGCGTGGCAGAGCGCACCCGGGCCGAAATGCAGGCCGCCGGCTACTACACCTGGCGGAAGTAAAAAGCTCCCAAGGGGAGGGGTGCGCCGGTTGCCGGCGTGCTCCTCTCCTGGGGTGTGAGGCCTTGCCGGCAAGCCCGCAACCGTCGGGCCTCACCATTCTCCCGTGACTTGCACGCGTAATCGGAAGGCAGGATCGTGAACGCCTCGACGGCCAACCGGCTGACCCCTTACCTGTTTCTGGCGCCGGCAGGCGTGATCCTGCTTGGCGCGCTAATCTACCCGATCGGCTACGTGATCTATGCGAGCTTCCTCGACTGGAACCCGAGCCAGCGCATTGGTGAGGCTGCCTTTGTCGGCCTGAAGAACTACAAGAAGCTGCTGGGCGATGGAGCCTTCCGCGAGAGCCTGTGGGTCACGCTGAAATTCGCGGCCGTGGTGGTCAGCGCCGAGATGGTGCTGGGCGTGGGCCTCGCCCTGCTGCTCGACCGCAAGATGCGCGGCATGTCGATCCTGCGCACACTCTTCATCCTGCCGATGATGATCGCGCCGATCGTGGTGGGCCTGATGTGGCGCTACATGTATCACCCGACGATCGGCATCTTCAATCGCACGCTGGTCTCGCTGGGGTTTGAGCCCGTGCCGTGGCTCTCCGATGCGAACTGGGCGTTTGCGGCGGTGGTCATCGCCGATATCTGGCAATGGACGCCGTTCATCTTCATCCTGTCGCTGGCAGCCCTGCAATCGCTGCCGCGCTCTGCACTGGAAGCCGCGCGCATTGATGGCGCGACCGGCTGGCAGACGATCCTCTACATCAAGCTGCCGCTGATGTTGCCGGTTCTAATTGTGACGATGCTGCTGCGGCTCATCGATGCCTTCAAGGTGCTGGAAGTCATCCTCGTAATGACCAATGGCGGGCCGGGCCTTGCGACGGAAATCCTGTCGCTGCGCATCAATCGCACGGCATCCGAATTCCGCGCGTTGGGTGAGGCGGCGGCGATGTCGAACATCCTGCTCATGGTGCTGATGAGTCTCACGCTCGCGATGTTCCTCTACACCAAGGCCATGGAAGCCCGCGCACGCGCCATGCGCAGCCAGAATGACGAGGAGGCGTGAGATGGCACGCGAACGCCAGAACCCGCTCTTCTACATGCTGCTGGTGATGCTCGTGATTATGGCCGTCGGGCCGATCCTGCTGATGCTCGCGACATCGCTGAAGCTCAATGTGGACATCATGTCCGACCGGTCGAGCCTGATCTTCATGCCGACCCTGCGGAACTACGAGGCCGCGCTCTGCAACCTGCTCTGGTATGAGCCGAAAAGCGTGGATTTCTGCGATCCCACCTTCGGGCGGGCGCTGGTGAACTCGCTGATTATCTGCCTGATTTCCACTGTGCTCACGCTCGTCATCGGCTGCATGGCTGCCTATGCGCTGGTGCGTTTCCGCTTCATGGGGCGTGATGCGGTGTCGCTCTCCACGCTGCTGATGCGTATGATCCCGCCCGCGGTTTTGCTCGTGCCGGTCTTCGGCATCTGGACCTTCCAGTATGGCATTGCCGGCACGCGCTACGGTATCATCCTGATCTATGTCGCGATGAACCTGCCTTTCGTGATCTGGATTCTCCAGAGCTTCATCGTGCAGGTGCCGATCCAGCTGGAGGAAGCCGCGCGGATGGATGGCGCCGGGCCGTTCCAGGTGTTCTTTCTCGTGGTGCTTCCGCTCATCAAGCCGGGCCTTGCGGCGGCCGCGATCTTTACCTTCCGCATCGGCTGGAACGAGTTCCTGCTGGCCAATGCGCTGTCGGATCGCGCGACGCGCACGGTTCCGGTGACCATCGTGAACAGCCTCACCGAATACAACATCGATTGGGGGGTCATCATGGCGACGGGCATGCTGCTCGCCATTCCGCCCATCCTTTTCACCTTCTTTGCCTCGCGCCAGATCATCACCGGCATGACCGCCGGGGCCGTGAAGGGCTGAGGCGATGGCCGATATCCTTCTGCTCGCGACGCTCGATACCAAGCGAAGCGAGGCGGCCTACCTCGCCGAGGCCATCGAGCTGCAGGGGCGCAGCGTGGAGATCATCGATCTCTCGCTCGGCGCAGGGGGAGAGGTCTGGCCCGGTCCACGCAAGCTCGCCCGCATGGCCGAGGTTGCGGAAGCGGCAACTGCGAAGGTCGCAGAAGCCGTGGGGCAGGGGGCGCTTGCCGCCATTGGCCTTGGTGGTGGCAGCGGCGGCGAGATGATCCTGCGCATCATGGAGGCGCAGCCGATCGACTTTCCGCAGGTTCTCATCACGACGCTGCCCTTCGATCCACGACCGGCTCTGGCCCGCACCGGTATCGTGCTGGTGCCAACTCTGATCGACTTTGCCGGGCTCAATGCAGCGATGCGACTGGTGCTCGATCGTGCAGGGGCGATCATTGCGGGGCTCGCCAGCGTTCCGCGCGACCAGTCTTCCCGGCCATCCATCGCGATCTCGGTGCTGGGCGCGACGCAGGGCGCTGCCGATGCGTTGAATGCCGGCCTTCGCGCCGCTGGGGCCGAAACCGCGATGTTCCATGCCAATGGCTATGGCGGCGCGGCCCTCGTGCGTTTCGCGCGGGAGGGACGGCTGAACGCCCTCGTTGACCTGACGCCGCATGAACTGACGCGCATCCATCTCGCCGGTGCCCATGTTCCGATGCCGGATCGTTTTGCGGTCGCCGCCGAATTGGACCTGCCACAGGTTGTGCTGCCCGGCGGGTTGAACTTTGTCGGCCTCGGAACGCTGGAAAGCCTGCCGGAAATCTATCGCCAGCGGCAGCATTACGCGCATTCCGGCTTTTTCACCCATGTGAAGGTAACCGAAGCGGAGATGGCGTCGCTCGCGCGCCTGCTCGCTGGAAACCTGAACCTTTGCCGTGCGCCCGTGACGATGATCGTCCCGATGGGCGGTTTCTCGCATCAGGATTGCTCCGGCGGCTCAATCGAGGATGAGCCGTTGCGCCGCGTGTTTCTCGAGGCGTTCCGCGCGGCGGCCAATCCCGCCATCCGCATCGAGACCCTCGATGCCCATATCAACCAGTCTGAAACTGCGGCACGGATCGTCGCCGCTCTTCAGGCGTCCTTTGCCTGAATGGCCGGAGTTTTCCATGCTTGATCAAGCCGATATTGCTGCCAAAACCGCTGAATTGATCGCGGCAGCGCGGCGCTGTTTCGACCTGCGCCTGCAAACCAATGCCGGAGGCAATCTCTCCATCCGTCTCGCTTCGGGCGATGCCATTCTCATCAAGCCGTCGGGCATCGGCTTCGCCGAATGCACGCCGGAAAACCTGCAGATCGTGCATCTCGACGGGCGGCTCGAGCCATCGCCCTACAAGCCCTCGAAGGATCTCGATTTCCACCTCGATCTCTATCGCATCCGGCCGGATATCCGCGCCATCGTGCATTGCCACAGCCCCTGGGCGACGGGCTATGCGAGTGCTGGCCGGGAAATCCCCTGCCTCACGGTGCAGACCATCGAGAAGATTGGCCGCATGCCGCTGATCCCACTCTCGCCGAATGGCGGTCCGCAGACCGAGATCGAGATCAGCCCGTATTTCCGCGATCCGAATATCCGCGCAGCAGTGCTTGCCAATCACGGCACGATCGGCGTGGGCAAAACCATGATGGAGGCGCAATATCTCGCCGAGATCATCGAGGAGACGGCGCATATCGCCTTCGTGCGCGATACCCTGATGGCCGCGCATGGGCAGGCGCAGGCCAATATGCCGACCTTCGGCACGGCGCGGGAAGCGCGACAGGCCATGAAGGCCTAGTTCGCGCGCGGCACCTCAGGCGGGGTCCCGCGCGCCGATGATGGCATCGGCCTCGATCTCCACGCGGTAGCCCTCGCCGATCAGCCGGCTCACTTCAAGCATGGTATTGGCGGGGCGGATTTCGCCGAAATAATGCCCGTGGACGCGTGAAACGCCCTCCCATTCATCGGCATTCGTGAGGTAGATCCGCGTGCGCACCACATCTTCCAGCCGCGCGCCTGCCGCGCTGAGGCTCGCGGCGATCTTGTCGAGAATGTAGGTCGTCTGCGCGGCGGCGCATCCCGGCGCGACCGGCATCCCCGCGCCATGCGTGGCTGTGGTGCCGCTGACGGTGATCTGATTCCCCACCCGCATCGCGCGGCTGTAGCCGGCAATCGGCTCCCAGATGCTGCCCGTGCTGACCCGCGCGCCATCGGCCCGGAAGGGCAGGGGCTCGGCGGCATAGATCTTCGGAAAACCTTCGAGATGATGGCTGAGATCGCCCGAGGCCGTGAGGAAGGGCGGCTTGCGATATTCATCGCCGCAATCGCCGGGCGGGTTGAGTGTCTTGGCGAAGGCGGCATTGAGCCGGTGGTGATCCTCGGCATCAAGCGCGAAGTCGAAGAGCTTGAGATTATCTGCGCGGTGCTCGTTTTCGCCGAGGCGCGCGCCGACGATCACCGCCGCGACTGCCGGCTGCTCCAGAACCCAGCGCGTCGCGACATTGGGGATAGAAACGCCATGCTTGCGGGCAATGGCGCTGGCCGCTTCCAGAATGGCCTGCAGCGCAGGCCAACCGCCGATCTCGTTGATGAAACGCTTGTATTTGGATTTCGACCAATCCGGAATATCGTCATGGCCCGGCTCGTCGCGACCCAGCCAGCGCTCCGAGAGAAAGCCACCGCCGAGCGTGCCATATGCGAGAAGCCGCACGCCATGTTTCGCGGCCACGGCGCTGAGATCGCCCGCAGCACGCCGGTCGATCAGCGAGAAGCTCACCTGATTCGAAACGATCGGCAGCCCATGCGCACAGAGCAGGTTGAGATGGTCGGCGTTGAAGTTCGTGAGGCCGATATGCCGGAACAGACCTTCCTCGCGCAGCTTCGCCATCTCCATTAGGGCATCGAGATAGCCCGGATGCTCATACATCCACCAATGGAACTGCATGAGGTCGATGCAATCGGTCTGCATGCGCTCCAGCGAAGTCTGGATGCCCGCGCGCACCACATCGGCGCTCATTTCGCCGGGCGCCGGGCACCATTTGGTGAAAACCCGCGGCTTCGTGTCGGGCAGGGAGCCCGCGCGGATGCGCTCCAGCAGGCGGCCTGTCAGCACCTCGGCCGAGCCGTAATGATCCGCCATGTCAAAGGTGTCGAACCCCGCCGCAGCATAGGCGGAAAGCGCTTCCGCCCCGCGATCCGGGTCGATCAGCCCAGATTTCCGCTCGATATCGGCAACCTGCCACAGGCCTGTGACGATGCGCGAGATTTCGAGGCCGGGGGCGAGTATCGTGCGGTCGGGGCGGGAAGGCATGGTTGATCCTTGATGCGGGTGACGCATCGCCGGGCGAGCAAGGCCCGACAGCGCCGGAACCGCCCCGGCGACGAAACGTCCGGGCCTATTGAACAGGGTTCTATTTTGGGCCACGATCCGGGCAATGTTCAATCCGAGGGGGACGTGCGGTGAAGAAATTTCTGCAAGGTGTGGCAATCTGTGGTGCGCTGGCGCTCGCGAGCCTGCCGGTTGCGGCCAATACCCTGCGCTTTGGTGGGACCACGCCGCCACTGACGATGGACCCGCATTCCACCAACGATTTCGTCACCGCCGCACTGGTTCGGCAGGTCTATGACAGCCTCGTGGGCCTCACGAACGATATGGATATCGAGCCGGGCATCGCCACGGCCTGGGCTCCGGCTGGCGAGAACACCTGGCGCTTCACCATCCGCGAAGGCGTGAAATTCCATGATGGATCGACGCTGACGGCCGAGGATGTCGCCTTTTCCATCATGCGGCAGAAGGAAAGCGCGCTCTATCGCGCGATGTATGGGCAGATCCGCGAGGCGAAGGTCGTCGATGCGAAGACCGTCGATGTCATCTCGGCGGGGCCGGACCCGATTCTCCCGCGCAAGATGGTGCGCCTCTTCGTGATGTCCGCTGCGTGGGCCAAGGCGAACAATGTCGAGAAGGTGCCGGATCTCGGCGCGCAGGGCACGGAGGCCTATTCGCTGCGCCATGCCAATGGCACCGGCCCGATGCGCCTTGTGTTGCAGGAACCGGCCCAGCGCACGACTTTCGAGCGCAACAAGGCCTTCTGGGGCCCGTTCAACGGCAATGTCGAGCGCGCGATCTACACGCCGATCACCTCGGCCCCCACGCGCGTGTCGGCGCTCCTGTCGAATGAGCTCGACCTCATCACGGATGTGCCGCTGCAGGATGTCGAGCGCATCAATGGCACGCAGGGCTACATGGTGTCGAGCGCGCCGCAGCAGCTCTTCATGCAGCTGGAAATGGACGGCACCCGCGATGTCGCGCTCGACACATGGGACAAGAACGGCCAGCCATTGCAAGCCAACCCGTTCAAGGATCTGCGCGTGCGCCGCGCCTTCGCCCATGCGGTTGATGCGAAGCTGATCGTGGATCGCGTGATGCGCGGGCAGGCCTTCGTGGTCGGCACCGCTGCGGCGGCCGGTTTCGGCGGCTACCAGAAGGATCTCGATGTGCGCTGGCCCACGGATGTGGAGCTGGCGAAGAAGCTGCTGGCGGAAGCAGGCTATCCCAATGGCTTCATTGTCCAGCTCAACTGCCCGCTCCAACGCTATGTGAATACAGAGGAAATCTGCCGCGCGACCGCGAGCATGCTCGCGCGCATCGGGGTCGAGGTCCGCATCAAGGGCATGCCCTGGCCTGAATTCGCCCGCATGCTGGTGAACGGGCCGAGTTCCTCGTTCCACCTCATCGGTGCGGCCGGCAATTCCGGCGATGTGCAGGATACCTTCACCTCGGTGATGGCCACACGCAACCGCGACAAGGGCCTCGGCGGCACCAACTGGGCGCTCTGGAGCAACGCGGAATTCGACGCCGTGACCGCCGAACTCGTGGGCACTTTCGACCCCGCCAAGCGCACGGAGTTGTATCGGCGTGGGCTGACCATCGGCAAGGAGCAGGTCCACGCGGTCTATCTGCACCAGCCCATGCTCACCTGGGCCATGCGCCGCAGCATCACCGTGCCGGCGCGCGCGGATTCCGCCGTGATGCTGAAGGACGTGACGATCAAGTGACAGGGGCCCGGGCCTCTCGCCCGGGATAGCGCACGGGATCACCGGATGTTCGCGTTTCTTCTTAACCGGCTGGCTCATGCCGTGCTTGTTCTGCTGGTCGTGAGCGTTCTCGCGTTCACGCTCGGCAATACGGTCGGCGATCCGGTCGCGAGCATCCTGGGCCTCGATGCGACGCCAGCGGATCGCGCGGCCCTGCGTACCCGCCTTCGGCTCGATGAGCCGGTCGTGGTGCGCTATTTCCTCTATCTCGGGGATCTGCTTTCGGGCCGGCTCGGCAATTCCTATGGCGCGCAGAGGCCGATCATCGATCTTCTGGCCGAGCGCATTCCCGCGACGGTGGAACTCGCGCTCGCGGCTTTGGTGCTCTCGGTCGTGATTGGCGTGCCTCTCGGCGTGTTCGCTGCCGCGCACCCGGAAAAGCGGATCGTGCGCTTCCTGATGACCTCCTCGGTGATCGGCGTGTCCGTGCCGACCTTCATTCTCGGCATCATCCTCATCTTCACCTTCTCGCTCACATTGGGGTGGCTGCCCTCCTTCGGGCGAGGGGAGGTGGTGAAGTTCGAATACTGGAGCACGGGCTTTCTCACCGCATCCGGCCTCAAATCGCTGATCATGCCGGCGATCTGCCTCGCCATCGGCCAGATCGCGCTCGTGGCGCGGCTCGCGCGGGCCGAGATGATGGGCGTGCTGCGCACAGATTACATCCGCTTCGCGCGGGCCCGGGGCCTGAGCGATCGCGCGGTCAATTTCTCGCACGCGCTCAGGAACACGCTGATCCCGATCATCACAGTCAGCGGCATCCAGCTGGGCTATCTCGTGGCGTTCGCGGTGGTGGTGGAGCAGGTTTTCCAGTGGCCGGGCATGGGCACGCTGTTCCTGCAGGCTCTCTCGCAGACCGATATTCCGCTGATCTCCGCCTTCCTGATGGCCGCGGCGCTGTTTTTCGTCTCGATCAACCTTGTGGTTGACCTCCTTTATGCCATCGCCGATCCGCGCCTGCGCATCCGCACCCAGATGCAGGGGGCGGGCGGATGACGCCCGACATGCCGAGCGATGGAAACCTGCTTGCCCGCATGCGCCGCCACCCCGTGGCCGGCAGCCTGCTTGCGACACCGGTGACGCTTGTTGCGCTCCTTGCGCTTCTGCTCGTGGTCGCCTGCGCCATTTTCGCGCCTTGGATCGCCCGCACGGACCCCTACGATCTCGCGACGCTTGACCTGCTGGACAGCCATCTCCCGCCCGCCTTCATGGCGAAGGGCGATCCGCGCTTCCTGCTCGGCACGGACAGCCAGGGCGCGGACCTCGCCTCGCTGCTGCTCTACGGCCTGCGCGTCTCGCTGCTGGTGGGCGTGCTGGCCGTGTCGATCTCGGTCACACTCGGCACCATTGCCGGGCTCATCAGCGGCTATCTCGGTGGGCTCGTCGACAGCATCGTGATGCGCATCGCCGACATCCAGTTCACCTTTCCGGCGATGATGCTCGCGTTGCTGATCGGCGGGGTGAGCCAGTCCCTGCTGCCGAACGACAAGCGTGCCGCGCTCGCCATGCCCATCGTGGTCATCGCGCTCGGCATTTCGCATTGGCCGCATTTCGCGCGGCTCGTGCGCGGGGCTGTGCTGGTGGAGCGGCAGAAGGATTACGTGGCGGCCGCCCAGCTTGCGGGGCGTGGGCATCTGGTGCTGATGTTCCGGCATATCCTGCCCAATGTGCTGAACCCGATCTTCGTGCTGGCAACGCTCGACATCGCCTTCGCGATCATGGCCGAGGCGACGCTCTCCTTCCTGAGTTTCGGCATGCCGCCGACGCAGCCCTCGCTCGGGACCTTGATCCGCATCGGCTATGGGTATCTCTATTCGGGGGAGTGGTGGGTGGTTGTCTTCCCCGCGCTCACCCTCGTCGTGCTTCTCGTCTCGATCAACATCGTCGGGGACTGGCTGCGCGATCTGCTCGATCCGAAACTCCGGTAAGTTCCCCGCACAAAGGCTCCGCCATGTCCTCGATTCTCCTGACCAATGCCAACCTGTTCGATGGCCATGCCGATGAGGCCGTGCCCGGCATGAATGTGCTGGTGGTGGGGGATCGGATCGAGGCCATTTCCGACAAGCCGATTAAGGCCGAGAGCGCGCGGATGATCGATTGCGGCGGCCAGACCCTGCTTCCGGGTCTGATCGACGCGCATGTCCATGTTTTCGCGATCAGCCTCGCGGCCTCGCGCAATGAAACCGTACCGCTGACGCTGATGACCGCGCGCGCCGTACCGCGCATCAAGGCGATGCTCGATCGCGGTTTCACCACTGTGCGCGATGTTGGAGGCGGTGATGTGGGCATCCGGGATGCCGTGGCGCAGGGCTTCATTCCCGGCCCGCGTCTCTATGTCGGCGGTCCGGCCCTCACCGAGACCGGCGGCCATGGCGACCATCGCCGCCGAACGGATAGCCGCTATGATATCGACTACAACGCCAACGCCTTCGTGTTCTTCTCGCGCATCGTCGATGGCCCCGAGGATATGCGCCGCACGGTGCGCAACGAGATCCGCAAGGGCGCGGACCACATCAAGGTGATGGCCTCGGGCGGCGTCGGTTCACCCTCCGATCCGCTGGAAGGCGTACAATTCTCGAAGGAAGAGCTGGAAATCTGCTCCCGCGAGGCTGCCGCGCGCGGCAAATATGTCTGCGCCCACACCTATACCAGCGAGGCGATCCGCCACGCGGTGGGCGCGGGCATCCGCACGGTGGAACATGCGAATTTCATCGATGCCGACACCGCTGCCTTCGTGCGCGATCGCGACGCCTATGTCGTGCCCACCCTTGTCTGCTACGAGGTGACGGCCCAGCATGGCACGCGCCTCGGGCTCACGCCCTTCGTGATGGGGAAGCTCGATCTCGTGAACAAGGCTGGCATCGCCATGCTCGATATTTGCGAGCGCGCCGGCACGAAGATGGGTTTCGGCACGGACCTCATGGGCGAGATGGAATATGCCCAATCCTATGAGTTCACCATCCGTGGGCGCGCGCAGAAGCCGGCGGATATCCTGCGTTCAGCCACGAGCATGAACGCGGAAATCCTGCAGGAAACGGGGCGTCTCGGCGTCATCCGCGAGGGCGCTTTGGCCGATATGATCCTCTGCGACGGTAACCCGCTGAAGGACATCACCCTGCTGTCCGAGCCGGAAAAGAACCTCCGGATCATCATGCAGGGTGGTCGCCTGCATCGCTGCGACCTTCCCTGAGGCCGGGGCTAGAGGCTCCGCGCCGGTTAGGGGCCGCCCACGGGCACCACATCCACCGCCTGGGTGATTACCTGTTTTCCGGCCATCTTGAGCACGCCGGAAACCGGGGCGACATCGGCGTAATCGCGCCCCACGGCCACGAGCACATGGTCGCTTGCCACCGCGATGCCATTGGTGGGGTCCAGCTCTATCCAGCCGGCTTCTTCGCCGCACCACACCATCACCCAGGCATGCATGGCATCCGCGCCCTCAAGCCGGGCCTGTCCTTCCGGCGGATTGGTGCGCAGGAACCCGGAGACATAGCCCGCCGGAACGCCCAGCGACCGCAAGGCCGTGATCATGATGTGGGTGAAATCCTGGCAGACCCCGTGCCGGTTCGCGAAGGCTTCGCCGGCGGGCGTGTCCACATCGGTCGCCTCGGGGTCAAAGCGCATATCCCGGAAGAGCGCGTTGTTGATGGCGCTTGCCGCCTCCAGAACCGTCGTCGCGCCCTCGGTGGCGGCGCGCGCGTAATCCGCGATGGCTGCATTGGGAGGCAATCGCGGGGAGGGGCCTGAGAAATGATGCGGCGCGCGAGGCCCAAGGTTGCGCTGGCGCATGACCAGCGCCTCGAAACCGTCGAGCCGGGGTGAAAGATCGAGCGTGGGCGGGGTGAAATCGCGTTCGATCCGCGCCTGAAGATGCAGGGAAAGGCCGCCGCGCACTTCGCGATAGGCGGTCTCGACCACGGTGTTGCTGAAGAAATCCAGCCGGTCCGCGCGCTCATGCGGTCGCGGCTGGAGGTCGAGAATGGTAGCGATCACACGCTGCCGGCCCGGCACGTTCTGCGGAATGATGCGCAATTGCTGGCGCCCGCTGGCGGTTGTATCGCCGAAGGCATAGCTCATGCGAAGATGGATGTCGTAGAGCATGCGGCACTACTTGAAATAGGCAGCGGAGATGATGCCCGACAGCGCATAGGCCTGCGACCGGATGGATTCCAGCGCCGCCTTGTCGAGCGTCTCCGCCGTTAGCACGGCCAGATCCGCCTGCATGCGCAGCACAGCGCGGGCCAGCGGCGATTTCTGGCTGAAAACGTCCGATCCCGGCAGGTAGCTCACATGCTCGTGCAATTCGTTGGCACTATAGAGCACCGAGCGCGGGTTCAGCGCATCGAGCGCAAGCAGATCCAGCACCGTCTCGCGGTTGGTGGAAACCGAATAGCGGCGGCGATGCGTCATCGCGCTGTCGGCGATCTCCACGGCGAGGTCGAGCGATCCTTCCGGCGCATCGGGCGCGCCCATGGCGATCAGGTTAGTCAGCATGAACTGGCTGCGCTCCAGCGCACGGCCGATGCTCATGAAGCGCCAGCCCACGAACCGATACATGTTCTCATGCACGAGACCGGTGAAGCCCGAGACCTTGCGCAGCAGGATGCCCGTCGCGCGGGCTGTGTCATCCCCCTCGGAGAGGCGGGTTGAGAAACGGCGCGCCGTTTTCGAGAGGTCGTTCAGCGCCGCCCAGCCATCGACCGAGAAGCGGTCCCGAATCTTGCTAGCGCTGTTCACCGCCGCATCGAGCGTCTGGAGGAAGCCATCGGGCAGGGGGGCGGAAGCGCTGTCGAGGCCGCGATCCTCCAGCATCTCGCGCAGCTGCGCAATGGTCGGGTTTCCGCCATCCGGGTTTTCCGACAGGCGAAGATGCAGCGCGCGCAACAGTCGGAGATGCCCCTCGGTGCGCTCCACATAGCGGCCCAGCCAGAACAGGTTGTCGGCCGCACGGCTTGGCAATGTGCCGGGCACAGCCCGCAGGAAGGGCTCGCCCGGCGTCGCAAGCATTGTGTCCTGTGGCACCGGCTTCGGGCTCACGATCCAGACATCCGCCGCCGAGCCGCCCCGGCGCATGGACAGGGCGGTGGAATCGTCGGTGCGGCCAATGCGGGCATAGCCGCCTGGCATCACTTCCCAGCCGGTCGGCGTGCGGGCGAGGAAGACGCGCAGGCTCATGGGGCGCGGGCGCAGCACGCCATCCACCAGCGCGGGCGTGGTGGAGAGCGTGACGACCTCCTGCCCGACATAGCCCGCGCCGTTCGTGAGCAAAGCCTGCCGCAGCGCCTGTGGGTCCAGCCGGGGCGGCGCATGCGGATCGGGGTCGAAGGGCAGGCTGGTCGAGAGCGCCTCGCCGATGAGCATCCGCTCGACATTCGCGAGCACATGCCCGGCCTCGGCCTGTTGGCCACACCACCAGGTCGCGATGTTCGGGAGCAGCAGCGGCTGGCCCGTTAGCCTTTCGGCGATGCGCGGCAGGAAGGCCTGAAGCGCCCGGATTTCGAGAATGCCGGAGCCCAGGGCGTTCACGAGCGTCACGCTGCCGCGTCGCACGGCGGAAACGAGGCCAGGCGTGCCCAGTTTCGATTGTGGATCAAGCTCCAGGGGGTCGGCGAAGCTGGAATCGAGCCTGCGCCAGAGCACGTCGATCGGGATGGGCCCCGCGACCGTGCGCACCATCAACTCGCCATCCTCGATGGTCAGGTCCTCGCCTTCCAGCAGGCCGAAACCGAGATAGCGCGCGATATAGGCATGCTCGAAATAGGTCTCGTTCAGCGGTCCCGGCGTGAGAATCGACACCCGGTTGGTCTGCTGGTTGCGCATGCCGTTCAGCGCATCCCGGAAGCTGCGGAAGAACCCCGCGAGTCGATGCACATGCGCCTGCGCATAATGATCCGCGAAGATGCGCGCGGTCGCGACCCGGTTCTGCAGCGCGAAACCCACGCCCGAAGGCGCCTGCGTGCGGTCCCCCAGCACC
Organism: Beijerinckiaceae bacterium; assembly: GCA_025458025.1. Taxonomy (GTDB): domain Bacteria; phylum Pseudomonadota; class Alphaproteobacteria; order Rhizobiales; family Beijerinckiaceae; genus Rhabdaerophilum. Next base: position 17,779 of record JALOTF010000007.1, read on the forward strand.
CACCACGCGCCATCCGGGCCGCGCCCGATCTCGAAGGCCACGAAATGGAGGAAATGCCCGCCGCGCGGCGTGGTTCCCACGAGTGGCCGCAGCCATTCCGGGCTTGCGGCGATCAGCGAGGCCGGCAGATGCCCTTCCTCCACCAGCAGGTTCGGTCCGTAGAGATCGCGGCACAAAGCCTCCAGCAGATCGGCGCGCTGGATGAGCCCGGCCGAAATCGAGGCCCAGTCCGCCTCGTTGATCAGGATCGGCACATGGCTCAGTGGCCATTCCAGCTCCGAGGAGACGCCGGCATTGTATTGGCGATAATAGACGCCGGCATCGCGCAGGTAATGGTCGCCCCGGGCGGTGCGGTGCTGAAGCTCCTCGGGCGTCATCGCACCGAGATAATCCATGAAAGGCTGCCAGACCGGCCGGATGGTGCCGTTCGCGTCCAGCAATTCATCCGCCACCCCCCGTTCGGGCAGGTACCCACGCAGCAGATGCGCGGCGGATGTGGTTCCGGAAGAAAGACGGGCGGTCACGATGTCACAATCCTGCCCGTCTGCGCAGGTCGAGCGTCAGCGGGAATTCGCGATGCGGCATGGCGGCATCGAGCGTGTAGGCGCCGGCCGTGTGCCCGTGCGGCTCGAAACGCGAGAGACGCCGCGCCTCGGCTTCATTGCCATTCACGGGGAAGGTCTCGTAATTCCGCCCGCCGGGATGCGCCACATGATAGATGCAGCCACCCAGCGCACGCCCACTCCACAGATCGAAGATATCGAAGGTGAGAGGCGCATCAACCGGCAGGCGCGGGTGAAGCGCCAAGGCCGGCTGCCACGCCTTGTAGCGCACGCCGGCGACCGCGAGGCCGGATTGATCCGTGCGCGCCAGCGGCACGCGGCGACGGTTGCAGGCCACGGCATAGCGGCTTGGGTCGGCTGCGTTGAGCTTCACCTGCAAACGCTCCACGGAGCTGTCAGTGTAACGCACCGTGCCGCCAATCGCGCCCGTTTCGCCCAGCACATGCCAGGGCTCCAGCGCCTGCCGCAATTCCAGTCTCACGCCCTCGTATTCCACCTCGCCGCAGAAGGGGAACCGGAACTCCGCCTGCGCCTCATACCATTCCGGCCGGAGGTGGAAGCCGTGATCGGCGAGATCGCGCAGGACATCGAGAAAATCCTGCCACAGGTAATGCGGCAGCATGAAGCGATCATGCAGGGTGGAGCCCCAACGCACGAGTTCACCCTGAAGCGGCGATTTCCAGAACCGCGCGATCAGCGCCCGCAGCAGCACCTGCTGCGCGAGGCTCATGCGCGCATCTGGCGGCATCTCGAAGCCGCGGAACTCCACCAGTCCGAGCCGCCCCGTGGGGCCATCCGGCGAGAACAGCTTGTCGATGCAGATTTCCGAGCGATGCGTGTTCCCCGTGACATCAACCAGCAGGTTCCGGAGCAGCCGATCCACCAGCCACGGCTGGGGCGGCGGGCCCTGATCAGGCGTGGGGATCTGCGCCAGCGCGATTTCGAGTTCGTAGAGCGCGTCGTTGCGCGCTTCATCGATGCGCGGCGCCTGGCTCGTCGGCCCGATGAACAGGCCCGCGAAGAGGTAGGAGAGGCTGGGATGCCGCTGCCAGCACAGGATCAGGCTCTTCAGAAGGTCCGGCCGGCGCAGAAAGGGGCTGTCGAGTGTAGTTGCCCCACCCACTACCACATGGTTTCCGCCCCCGGTGCCGGTATGTCGGCCATCGAGCATGAACTTGTCCGCGCCAAGGCGGCATTGCCGTGCTTCGGCATAGATCGCCTCGGTGGTCGCCACACATTCGCGCCATGAGCCGGCGGGGTGGATGTTCACCTCGATCACGCCGGGATCGGGCGCGACCCGGATGACATTGAGGCGCGGATCGGAGGGCGGCGCATAGCCCTCGATATGCACGGGCAGTTTCAGCCGCGCGGCGGCGGCTTCTGCCGCAGCCACAAGTTCCAGATAATCCTCCACGCGCTGCGTTGGCGGCATGAACACGCAGAGCCGGCCATCGCGTGGCTCGACGCAGATCGCGGTGCGCACCGCGCCATCAATCGCGTCAATCGTCTGTTCGTTGCGCATCTGCCCCGGCGTGGACGCCGTGAACTGCGCAACGCGCTGATCGGACGCTTCCGCTGCCTGCTTCTGGAAATCCGGCAAGGGACCACGTGCCTCAGTGGGGTCGGCCGGCTCGATATACGGGAATTGTGATGCCGTGAGATGGGGCAGGGAGCCCAGCGGCAGGCGATAACCCGCTGCACTGTCGCCGGGCACGAGGAAGAGATGCTCGCGCCTCAGTTTCCAGCGCTCCGATTTCCAGCGCGGCGAGCCAGCGGAAGCCTGCCAGCGCTGGATGGGCAGCACATAGCCGGTCGGCTTGGTGAGCCCGTTCGAGAAGACACGCGCCATGCGCTGGCGCTCCTCGGGGTCTTTCAGCTTGGAGTTTTCCGGCGTGACATTCTCGGGAAGCTTCGCCTCCTTTAGGATCCATTCGCCGACATCTTCAAAGGCCGGGAGGATGGCATCCTGCTGCACGGCCAGTTCGTCCGCCATGGCTTGGAGGAAAGCCGAGGCCTGCACCGCTTCCGGCATGGTCTCGGGTTTCGCACCCTCTTCGGCCACGAGCGAGGCATCGTTCCAGATCGGCTTGCCATCGCGCCGCCAATAGACCGAGAAGGTCCAGCGCGGCAGCGTCTCGCCGGGATACCACTTGCCCTGCCCGTAATGCAGGAAGCCGCCGGGCGCGAAGCGTTCGCGCAGACGACGGATGAGCTTATCCGCCAGCGCGCGCTTCTGCGGGCCTACGGCATCGGTGTTCCATTCGGCGCTCTCGAAATCATCGATCGAGACGAAGGTTGGCTCCCCGCCCATGGTCAGGCGCACATCGCCGGCGGCGAGTTCGGCATCGACCTGCTCGCCGAGGGTATCGAGCGCCGCCCAGGATTCATCCGAGAACGGCTTGGTGATGCGCGGCTGCTCGGCCACGCGCCGCACCTGCATGTCGAAATGAAAGGTTGTCTCGGCGAAGCTCGCCATGCCCACAACGGGGGCGGCATTCCGGTAATGCGGTGTGGCCGCCAGCGGAATATGGCTCTCACCCGCGAGCAAGCCCGAGGTGGGATCAAGCCCGATCCAGCCCGCGCCGGGGATGTAGACCTCCACCCAGGCGTGAAGATCGGTGAAATCGTGATCCGTGCCGGGCGGGCCATCAAGCGCCACGAGATCCGGCTTGAGCTGGATGAGATAGCCCGAGACAAAGCGCGCCGCGAAACCCAGATGCCGCAGCACCTGCACCAGCAGCCAGCTCGAATCCCGGCAGGAACCGGATCGCAAGCCGAGCGTTTCCTCCGTCGTCTGCACGCCGGGCTCCATGCGGATGAGATAGCCGATCTCCCGCGCGACCAAGGCATTCAGATCGACGATGAGCGACACCGTGCGGATGCGCTCGCGCGAGATGCCAGCGAGGAATTGCGTCAGCAGCGGGCCGGCCGGCTCGGGCATGCGGTAGATCAGCAGGTCGGGCTCGATCTCCGGCGGATAGGCGAAGGGCCAGTGCTCGGCCTGCTCCTCGACGAAGAAATCGAACGGGTTGTAGACCCGCATATCCGCGACGAGATCCACCTCGATCCGGAACTCGCGCACCGGTTCCGGGAACACGAAACGCGCCAGCCAGTTGCCGTAGGGGTCTTGCTGGTGGTTCACGAAATGCGGTCCGGGCGAGACCTTCAGGGAATGCGAGATGATCCGCGTCCGGCTATGCGGCGCCGGGCGCATCCGGATGATCTGCGGGCCAAGCGAAACGGGCCGATCATATTGATAATGCGTGAGATGATGAATGCTTGCCTTGATCGACATGCCGGACCGGACTGCCCCTCTGAAGGCCACATTCTCGCGGTGACCACCGCCATGATGCACCGCGAAACCATAATCGCAAACCCCTGATACCGGAGTTTCCGACGCTGGCTTGCGCTTTACCGTGCGCATCCACAGCCGATGGCATGTGAGCCTTCGCAAAAACTGGCCCGTCGCAAACAACTCGCCAACGAGGCTGCATCAAAACGGCTTCTCCTGCGCAGCGATCGTGCTTGCGAATGTCACGTTTCGGGCGCGATTGAGCATGCCGCTTCCCGCAAGGCTTTGTCCGCGCTGAGCCATCGCCCCACCGTTCGCCAGAGAGCAATCGCGGAGCCATCCGGTCCACTGCGCGGCTGGCGTTTTATGCAACGCCAGCCCGCATCTGCATCACTAACATGTTAGTCTTGACAGGTTGATGCGGCTGGTCTCCAATCAGGCTATTGAGCGGGGGATTCCGGATGAACAAAGCAGGCCAGGGCGGCAAAATCGGGTTGAATTGCGCGCTCTCCACGCCCTTCATGAGCGATGGGCGGATCGATCTTGTCCGGCTGGTCCGGCAGGGCCGCTGGGTTCTCGACAATGGCTGCGACGGTTTCACCCTGTTCGGCACAACGGGGGAGGGCGCATCCCTGTCCATCCATGAGCGCTATCAGGCTCTGGGCGCGGTGGCGGCTGCGGGCATGGAGATGCGTGCGCAAGTGCTGGCCGGCGTCTCCGCTGCGACCATCGACGATACCGTCGCGCAAGCGCGGGCAGGCTATGAGATGGGATGCCGCGGGCTCCTCCTTGCGCCGCCCTTCTACTTCGCGAATGCCAGCGATGACGGGCTTTTCCGGTTCTTTTCGACCGTGTTCGAGCGTCTCGGCGGCGATCTGCGTGATGTCGTGCTCTATCATATCCCCGGCATGACCCGGAACGGCATCTCCATCGAACTCACCCTGCGGCTGGCGGAAGCCTTCCCCGGTGCTGTGATCGGCATCAAGGATTCCAACGGGGATTGGGCCGCCACGCAGGAGCGGCTGAAGGCTCTCAAGGGCATGCAGGTTCTGGTGGGGGATGAGCGCCAGCTCGCCCGCGCCGTGCAGCATGGCGGGGCGGGCAGCATCTGCGGCCTCGCCAATCTCGCGCCGGATCTGCTCCGTCCGCTGGTGCATGAGGGCAAGGAAGAGCCTCGCGTGAATGCCATGGTCGAGGCCATTCTCGGCTATTCCTTCATGTCTGCCGTAAAAGCGATGATCGGCGAGCGCGAGGGCGATCCCGCCTGGAGTGTCATGCGGCCGCCGCTTGATCCGCTGACCGCTGCGCAGACCCGCAAGCTGGCCGACACGTTGGCCTCCATTCGCGCGAATGGCGCGGAAAAGGCAGCCTGACATGGCGCTGAACCCGGTGAAGCTGCGCGACAAGGCCTATGACAGCTTCACCGAGCGCCTTCTCGCGCGGGATATCAAGCCTGGGCAGTTCGTCTCCCAGCGCGAACTCGTGGAAATGACCGGCATGACGCTCGGCGCGATCCGCGAGCTGATCCCTCGCCTTGAAGCCGAGGGGCTGGTGACCACCGTGCCCCAGCGCGGCATGCAGATCGCGCATGTCGATCTCAGCCTCATCCGCAACGCCTATCAGTTCCGCCTGTTCCTCGAGAGCCAGGCGACCGCGCTCTTTGCCGTGAACCGCACCGATGAGGCCATCGCCCGGCTGCGCGCCTCGCATGAGGCGATCATCCGTCGCGCGGAGGCCGGCGAGCGCGAAAGCCTGATTGCCGATGCCGAGGCCACGGATCGCAACCTGCACGAGACGATCATTGATCATCTCGAAAATGACATTGTTTCCAAGGCCTTCCGGGTTAACTGGATCAAGATCAGGCTAATCCGCCAGAACGAAACGAAACTCTATGTGGAACTCGTTATTCCCGTCATGCGCGATCATCTCAAGGTGATCGAGGCCATCGAGCAGCGCGATGCCAATGCCGCCGTGGCCGCGATGACTGCGCATATCAACGCCTCGCGGGCGCGGGCCATCCATATCGGTTAAGGGGAAGAAACACGCAAAAACAGGCCGACAAGGCCAGCGCCGCACAAGACCCGGACGGGCGGGGCGCGACAACAAAGGGAGGAAGCCATGAAGACCACGTTCCATCGTCGTCACATCCTTGCCGGTACGGCTGCGGCTGCCGGCACCATCGCCATGCCCGGCATTCTGCGCGCGCAGGCGACTGTCATCCGCTGGGGCGAGTTGCTCGCGGCCACCCATCCGCAGGTGCAGATGGTCCAGCGGATTTCTGCCGATGTGAAGGCCAAGACCAATGGCCGCATCGATATTCAGGTCTTTCCGGGCGGCCAGCTTGGCTCCGGCAAGGACATGATGGAATCGGTCTCGGCCGGCGCCCTGCAATTCACCACCGATGGCGCGGGCGCGCTCGGCGCCTTCCTGCCGGCGCTGACGCTGGTCGAGGCTCCTTATCTCTGGCGCGACGCGGCGCATCTCGCGAAGGTGAAGGACGCCCCCATTTTTGCGAAAATGAATGAGGAACTGGCCGCCAAGCGCGGCATGCGCATGCTGAACGTGACCTATTACGGCAAGCGCCACCTCACCACCGGCACGAAGAACGTGAAAACCCCGGCAGATATGGTCGGCTTCAAACTACGCGTGCCGCCGGTCGATGTCTTCCAGGCCATGGCCGATGCCTGGGGTGCCAAGGCGACGCCGATCGCCTTTCCCGAACTCTATCTCGCGCTCAGCCAGGGCGCGGTGGACGGGCAGGAAAATCCGCTGCCGACCATCCAGTCCGGCAAGTTCTTCGAGGTGCAGAAATTCCTCGTGCTCACCGAGCACATCATCACCCCGCGCATGATCATCGTGAACGATGCCTTCTGGAAGGGGCTTCCAGCGGCGGATCGCACGCTCTTGCAGGCGGCCTTCAATGATGGCGCGGCCTGGCAGGACAAGGAACTCCTCTCGCAGGAGGCGGGCCTCGTCGACACGCTGAAAAAGGCCGGAATGACTGTGGTGGAACCCGATCTCGAAGCGTGGCGCAAGCCGGTTCTCGCGACCGTGCCCGCCAAGTTCGAGGCGCGATGGGGCAAGGGCTCGTTCGATACCCTGAAGGCCCTCTGACCACAGCCTTCCGCGCTCCCCCGCAACGGGCGGGGGAGGAGGTTTCATGGCGAAGCTCTCCCGACTGCTTGATTCTGCGCTGCGCGTCGGCGCTGTGCTGCTCATGTTCGCGCTGCTGGCCTGCGTGGTCATTGGTGTGGCCATGCGCGCGGTGAACAACCCGGTCGCGTGGTCGGATGAAACAGCACAATATCTGCTGGTCTGGACCGGCTTCATCGGCTGGATGATCGCCACGCGCCGGCGCAGCCATATCCGTATCACCGTGCTGCTCGATGGGCTGCCGCGCGCGGGCAAGAAACTCGCCGAAACCGTCATCCAGCTCGCAATCATCGGTCTGGCTTTGGCTCTTCTGCGTTGGGGCTGGCCGCTGATCGGGCGGAACTGGGATATCGAATGGGTGTCCCTGCCGCTGCCGGCGGGGCTCATTTACCTGCCGATTCCTCTGCTGGCGTTGGTGGTCGCGGCGCAGGCCCTTCTGGCGATCCTCGCGGTGTGGCGGGACGAGAATCTCGACCAGCCCACCGAGGGAGGTCAGGTGCTGTGACCGAGACCATGGGCTGGATCATTCTTGGCTGGCTCGCGGCTTTGCTCGCGGGTGTGCCGCTTTTTGCTGCGATGGGGCTTGCGAGCTTCGCCTTCGTCTGGTTCGCCGGCATTCCCGCCGGCATCGTGCCGCAGAAGCTGGCGCAGGCGGCGAATTCCTTCCCGTTGCTCGCGGCACCGCTCTTCATCCTGATGGGCAACATCATGAATTCGGGCGGCGTGACCGACCGGATCTTCGCCTTCGCGACTGCCTGTGTGGGCTGGCTGAGGGGCGGCTTGTGCCATGCGAACATCCTCGCGAGCGTGATCTTCGCCGGCATGTCGGGCTCGGCCGTGGCCGATGCCGGCGGCGTCGGCACGCTGGAAATCAAGGCGATGACGGATGAAGGCTATGATCCCGAAACGGCCGCCGCGATCACCGCCGCATCTGCCACGATCGGACCGATCATCCCGCCCTCGTTGCCCATGGTGATCTACGGTGTTTCGGCCGATGTCTCGATCGGCGGATTGTTCCTTGCGGGCATCATTCCCGGCCTGCTGATGGCAGCCTTCCTGATGCTGATGGTCACGGAAGTCGCCCGTCGCCGCAACCTGCCAAGGCATCCGTTTCCCGGCCTTCGCGAGGTGTGGGTGGCCTATAAGCGCGCCCATTGGGCACTGATGACGCCGGTCATCCTGTTCGGTGGCATGATTGCGGGCTGGTTCACACCGACGGAGGCCGCGGGTGTGGCGACGGTCTATGCGCTGTTCCTCGGGCTTTTTGTCTATCGCGATCTCGATCTGAAAAACTTGCCGAAACTCATTGAAGACACGGTGGAAACTACCGGTGTCGTTCTGGCGCTGGTGATGACGGCCGCCGCGCTCGCCTGGTGCCTTTCCATCTCACGCATCCCGCAGACGGTGGGGCCGCTCATCGTGGATTGGGTGGGTAACCCGCTGATGTTCCTGATCGCGGTGAACATCCTGCTGCTCATCGTCGGCTGCTTCATGGAAGCGCTCGCTGCGATGCTCATCCTCATCCCAATTCTCGTGCCGGCAGCGGCCCAATTCGGCATCGACCCCATCCAGTTCGGGCTGATTTTCGTGCTGAACCTGATGATCGGCACCATCACGCCGCCGGTGGGCGTGGTGCTGTTCGTGACGGCGAAGATCGCGAATATCTCGTTTGAATCGATGAGCCGGGCGATTATTCCCTGGCTGCTGCCCTTACTTGCGGTGCTGATCGCGATTACGCTCTGGCCGCCGCTCACCACCTTCCTGCCGAAGCTGCTGATGGGGAAATGAGCCCTCAGACCCGGAGGCCCGGCGCCTCACGGCCCGTGAGCGCGACATATTCGGAGTAGCCGCCATCGAAGGCATGCACGCCCTCGGGCGTCACTTCGAGCAGGCGGTTGGAGAGCGCGCTGAGAAAGCGCCGGTCATGGCTCACGAAGATCATCGTGCCCTCATATTCCGCGAGGGCCGCGATGAGCATTTCTTTCGTGGCCATGTCGAGATGGTTGGTGGGCTCGTCCAGCACGAGGAAATTCGGCGGATCATAGAGCATCCGCGCCATGCTGAGCCGCGCTTTCTCGCCGCCGGAGAGCACCCGGCAGCGCTTGTCGATATCCATGCCGGAGAAGCCGAAACAGCCCGCAAGTGCCCGCAGCGAGCCCTGCGGTGCATGCGGAAACGCGCCCTCCAGCGATTGGAACACTGTTTCGTCGCCATCGAGCAGTTCCATCGCGTGCTGGGCGAAATAGCCCATCTTCACGCTGGCACCCACCGTGACAGAGCCGTCATCGGGGTCGGATGCGCCGGCGATCAGCTTCAGAAGGGTGGATTTGCCCGCGCCGTTCACGCCCAGAACGCACCAGCGCTCCTTGCGACGGATACCGAAATCGAGCCCCTCGTAAATCACCCGCTGGCCATAGGCTTTGCGCACGCCCTTCAGCGTCGCGACATCATCGCCCGAGCGTTGCGGAGATTGGAACTCGAACACCACGCTCTGCCGGCGCTTGGGGGGCTCCACGCGATCAATCTTCTCGAGCTTCTTCACCCGGCTCTGCACCTGCGCGGCATGGCTCGCGCGCGCCTTGAAGCGCTCGATGAACGCGAGTTCCTTCGCGAGCATGGCCTGCTGGCGCTCGAACTGCGCCTGCTGCTGCTTTTCGGCCAGGGCGCGCTGTTGCTCGTAGAAGCCGTAATCACCGGAATAGGAGGTGAGGGTGCCGCCATCGATCTCGACGATCTTGTTGACGATGCGGTTCATGAACTCGCGATCATGCGAGGTGAGCATCAGCGCGCCCTCGAAGCCGCGCAGGAAGTTTTCGAGCCAGATCAGGCTTTCGAGATCGAGATGGTTCGATGGTTCGTCGAGCAGCATCACATCCGGGCGCATCAGCAGGATGCGGGCGAGGGCCACGCGCATCTTCCAGCCGCCGGAGAGCTTGCCGACATCGCCCTCCATCATCTCGGTGGTGAAGCCGAGGCCGCCGAGCACCTCGCGGGCGCGGCCATCCAGCGCGTAGCCGTCGAGTTCCTCGAAACGCGCCTGCACCTCGCCGTAGCGGGCGACCAGCGTGTCCATCTCATCCGCGCGATCGGGATCGGCGAAGGCGGCTTCGAGGGCCGCGAGTTCCGTTGCGACCGCGCTCACCGGCCCCGCGCCATCCATCACCTCGGCCAGCGCGCTGCGACCTTTCATGTCGCCGACATCCTGGCTGAAATAGCCGATGAGCAAGCCGCGCTCGACAGAAACCTGCCCCTCATCCGGGCTTTCCTCGCCGGTGATGAGGCGGAAGAGCGTGGTTTTCCCCGCGCCATTGGGGCCGACAAGGCCGATTTTCTCGCCTTTGAGCAACGAGGCGGAGGCCTCGATGAAGACGATCTGGTGGCCGTTTTGTTTGGAAATGGAATCGAGACGGATCATCCGGCGCTCATAGAGCAAGCCAACCGACTGCGGAAGCGCCTAACGCCGCAGCCGGCCCCCGGCCTGCTCGATCATGCGCGCAACTTCCGTCTGGCCCTTCGCGCGGGCATGCGCCAGCGGCGTCACGCCCTCCTTGTCCGCGAGATTGGGATCGGCCCCCGCCGCGAGCACAAGGCGCGTCGCCTCCTGATGGCGCGCATCCCCCTGGCCGAGGATCACGATCTCGAGCAGGCAGGTCCAGCCGAGATTGTTGACGTGATTGACATCGATCCGCGTGGTCAGCAGCAGACGGATCGCCTCGACATGCGCCCTCTCGCAAGCGGGGATCAGCGCATTACCGCCGAAGCGGTTGCGGATCGAGAAATCCGGCCCGCGCGGGATCATCCGGGCGATGATTTCGGCCCGGCCCTGCGCGCCGGCCAGCAGCCATGGCGTATCGCGGTTCTGCGCCTGCACATTGATGCTCGCGCCGGCTTCCATCAGCACTTCCGCGATAGTCACGTGATTGCCGTGGACCGCGAGCAGCAACGCGGTCTGCCCGGCCCGATCCTGCGCATCAACCGGTGCCTTGGCCGCGAGAAGCGCCCGGACACGCGCGAGATCGCCGCGCCCGGCGGCGGTGATCAGTTCGGGCCCATCCTGAGATTGCGCCAAGGCAGGCTCCGGTTCGTGGATCAGACAGGCGAGTAGGGTCACGAGCAGCAGAAGATACCGCTTCAGGATCATGTGTTTTCCCCTCTCGGCGCGCCATGGTCCCGCGCATCCGGGCCGACACGCATGCGGGAAATCCGGGCTTTCGCCAGCGCGCGCTGGCAGATCGCGCAAGGCGGGGAGCTTGCGTAGATCACCGCGCCCGACAAGTCCTCGCGCCCCAGTTGGCGTTGGGCATCCCACAGGGCGATGCGCTCGGCATGGGCATCGGGGTTGCGATCAGTGATCACGCGGCTCGCGCCCTTGCCAATGATCCGGCCATCGAGCACCACGACGGCGCCGTAAGGCTGGTCGCCGGCGGCCACAGCCGCATCACGCTGGCGGGCCGCCTCGGCGGCGAAGGCATCGCCCTGCGCCTCTGCGCGCCGCGCGTCGAACAGCCCCAGCAGGCCGATGCTGGCCGCGAGAACTTGCCGACGGTTGAGATGTGGAACCCTGACCATCTCGTTCCCCCTTGCGGGCTGAAGCATGCCTGCGAGCCCGAGAAAAGCAAGGAAGGGTATATGTGATGGACGCCCGTTTTCCTCGCCTGACCCGAGCGAAGCTCTTTCAGGCTCCATCGCCCACAGGATGGGCTTGCCTTCCGGCTGAAGACCACGGCCTATGCCAGAGACTGGAAAACCGGATCGCGCGATCTCTCGGCGGTAAAATGGCATGCTGCGCCATGACATGACATCCTTGCGCCTCTTCGTGGCGGTCTGCGAGTTCCGCAGCCTGTCGCGCGCGGCGGAGAGCCTCAATCTCGCGCTTTCCGCTGCGAGCCGCCGGCTCAAGCTGATCGAGGAGGAAGTGGGTGCGCCTCTGGTAAAGCGCCTGCCGCACGGGTTCGAGCCCACGGCCGCCGGGTTTTCCGTGTTCCGCTATGCGCAGATGGTGCTGCATCTGGGCGATCAGCTCAGCGCCAATATCGCTGATCTGCAATCCGGCGTGCGGGGCAGGGTGCGCGTCTTCGCATCGAGTTCCGCCCTGGTGCTGCGCCTTGCGGCGGATCTCGCGGCGTTCGCGCGCGAACATCCGGAAATCCGCATCGATCTTGAGGAGCGCCCCACTGCTGATACGCTGGAAGCGCTCGACCGGAAAATCGCGGATATCGGTGTCATCGTGCGGGGTGTGCCGCTTCCGGGTGTTGTCGCCTTTCCCTATGCTCAGGATCGGCTGGCAGTCGCCGTGAACCGGGCCAATCCGCTGGCGAGCCGGCCCTCGGTGATGCTCTCCGATCTGTTGGATGAGGATTTCGTCGCGCTGGAGCTTGGCACGGCTGTGCATCGCCTGATCGACGAGAAGGCGCGCGCGCTCGGCCGCATCCTCCGGCTGCGCGTGCAGGTCCGCAGTTTCGAGGTGATGTGCCAGATGGTGGCGCATGGCCTCGGCATCGGCATTCTGCCGGAAGCTGCCTTGCGCCCGCTGGCAGAAACTCTGGGCATCGCGCTGGTGCGCCTCGATGAGCCCTGGGCCGTGCGCGACATCGATGTGGTGATGGCGCAGGGTGGTGAGCCCAATCAGGCGACACGGCAATTGCTGGAGTCCCTGCGCAGCAAAGCGACTGCCTGATCACGAATTCGAATTAAACGAAACCACATTGCGCAGAATTCCAATTCCTAAAAGAGGGGAAATGCGCATTAATCCTGTTCATGCCGTGTTCGCTGATGCTGCCCCGTCCGGTATGCGCCTGTTCCTGTCATCCTGAGATGGCGAGGAACGGCTGATGCACGGTCAGGCGGGAATTCCGGATCGGCAAATGCCATTCCCGCCCGCGTCGGACCCGTTCAACGCGCTTGTGGCGCGCATCGACAGTACCGGCAAACCGGATGGACCGCTCGCTGGTTTGCGCTTTGTCGCCAAAGATTGCCTCGATCTGCCGGGCCGCGCGCCGGGCTGCGGGCTCTCGGCCGTTGCGACGGCGGTTCCACCGGAAAAACCAGCCTTTCTCATCGAGCACCTGCTGGAACTCGGCGCCGATCTCGTCGGCATGGCGCAGATGACCGCCTTGGCCTACGAGCCTTCGGGCTATAACGCGGATCTGGGTCGCCCCATCAATCCGCGCGGGCCCGCCTTCATTTCCGGCGGGTCGTCTTCCGGCTCTGCCGTGGCCGTGGCGAGCGGCATGGCCGATCTCGCGATTGGCACGGATACGGCGGGTTCTCTGCGTATTCCCGCCCATTGCTGTGGCGTGGCAACGTGGAAGCCCACGAACGGCCTGATCGACATGGCCGGCGTGATGCCACTGGCTCCAAGCCTGGATACTCTCGGCTTCCTTGCGCCTTCCTGCGCCGAACTTGCGCGCATCGCGCCGTTCATGGGCGCCGTGCGGCAGGCCCCGTTTTCCAGCCTTGTTCTCGCGGCGGATGCGGTGGCGGCATCGGCTCCGGCGATCCGCGATGCCATCGAGGCCTGCTGCGCTGCCTCGGCCCTGCCGATCGAGACCGTGGAGACCCTGCCGCTCATCCGGGCCTGCGATGCACCGGTTTTCACCCTGTTGCAGGGCGAGGCCTATCGAAGCCTGCGCAACCGGATCGAATCCGGTTTGCTCGATCCCACTTTGGCCGCGCGATTGGCCAAGGGCGCGAGCCTCGGCGATGACGCGCTGGACGCGGCACGGCAGGAACTCGCGGCCATCGCGACGACGATGCTCGAAGTGGTTCTGCCGGCGGATTCCGTGCTGATCCTGCCAGTCATGCCCTGCGAAACGCCACTGGTCAGCGCCTGCGATCCGGGCTCGCCGGATTTCTCGGCGCGCGGGCTCTATTCGCTTTCGGCTTTCACGCGCTTTTCCAATGGCCTCGGGCTTCCGGTTGTCGCGATCCCCGCGGGGCTCGACAGCAACGGCATGCCCGTCGGCGTGCAACTCGTCGCCCGGCGCGGGCGCGATGCCGATTTGATCGCGCTGGCGGCTGAACTCGCCGCCCGCCTGCCGAAACGCACCGATGCGGGATTGCCCCAATCATGATGCAGCCGAATGCACTCGATCATCTGCTGGTGCTGGATCTCAGCCGTGTCCGGGCCGGTCCGACCTGCGTCCGCATTTTCGCGGATTTCGGCGCTGATGTGATCAAGATCGAGCCGCCGGACGGGGTGGACCCCAATGAGGGCATGTCCGGGCCGCGCCTCGGCTATGATATGCAGAACCTGCATCGCAACAAGCGCTCGATGACCCTGAACCTGAAGGTGCCGGAAGGGCGCAGGGTCTTCCTCGAACTGGTCGAGAAGGCGGATATCGTGGTCGAGAATTTCCGGCCCGACGTGAAGGATCGCCTCGGCATCGATTACGAGACGCTGAAAAAGGTCAATCCGCGCATCATTCTAGCTTCGGTTTCGGGCTTCGGGCAGGATGGTCCCTACCGCATGCGCGCCGGTTTCGACCAGATCGCGCAGGGCATGGGCGGGCTGATGTGGCTCACCGGCCATCCGGGGCAGGGGCCGATGCGGGCCGGCGCTGCCGTGGCGGATACGGCGGCGGGGCTTTATGCGGCCATCGGCATACTCATCGCGCTCGCCGAGCGCGAGAAATCCGGCGAGGGGCAATGGGTGCATACCTCGTTGCTGCAATCCCAGATCGCCTTGTGTGATTTTCAGGCCGCGCGCTACCTCGTGGATGGCATTGTGCCGCCGCAGGCCGGGAATGATCACCCTTATTCGACACCGATGGGTGTGCTCGAAACCAGCGATGGCTTCATCAATATCGGGGTCGGCGGGGAGGGCCAGTGGGCGGATTTCTGCGCGGCGCTTGGCCATCCTGATCTCGCGACGCATCCGGATTTCGTGAAGCAGGACAATCGCCTCGCCAACCGCCCGAAGCTTGCGGCAACCCTCGCGCCGATCATGAAGGCGAAGAGTTCCGCCGAGTGGCTGGCCATCTTCGAGGCGCATCATGTGCCGGCTGGCCCGATCTACAGGATGGATGAGGTTTTCGCCGATCCGCAGGTGCGCCACCTCGGCATAGCCGAGAAGGTCGAGCACCCGGAACGCGGCGACATCGCGCTGGTCGGCCAGCCGGTGACCTTGAGCCGCACGCCGGCCGCGATCACCGTGCCCTTGCCGGACAAGGGCCAGCATACGGCGGATATCCTCGCCGCCGCCGGGTTTTCGGATGCGGATATCGATGGATTCCGGAAATCGGGGGTAATCTGAGATGACGACAAGCGGTCCGGCCATTCTCTACGAGGTTTCCGGTGGGCAGGCTCGCATCACGCTGTCCAATGCCGCGCGCCACAACGCGATGACCCTCGGCATGTGGCAGGATCTGCCGAAGGCCGTGGCGCGTGCCGTGGCGGATGATGCCGTGCGCATCATCGTTGTGGCCGGCGCGGGCGAAAAAGCGTTCTGCGCCGGGGCCGATATCTCGGAGTTCGGAGAGACACGCTCCACCGAAGAGCAGATCGGCATCTACAATGAAGCTGTGGAGCAGGCGAATGTCGTGCTTGCGGGTGCCTCAAAGCCAACCATCGCGCTCATTCGCGGCATCTGCTTCGGCGGCGGTTTCGGGCTCGCCATGAGCTGCGACCTGCGGCTCGCGACCGACGATTCCCGTTTCCGCATTCCCGCCGCGCGGCTGGGGCTCGGCTACGATTACTCCGGCATCGAGTCGCTGGTGCGCAAGATCGGGATGGCCGGCGTCGCGGAATTGCTGCTCTCGGCGCGGATTTTCGATTCCGCCGATGCCCAGCGCTACCAGATCCTGCATCGCCTCTGGCCGCGCGCTGATTTTGAAGCCGGCGCCGAGGGCTATCTCGGTGATATGGCCAGCAATGCGCCGCTCACGCTTCAGGCGGTGAAGCGCGCGCTCATCGAAATCTCCCGCCCGGAAGCGGAGCGGGAGCCGGCCGCAGCGGATGCGCTGGTGGCGAAGTGCTTTGCCAGCCTCGACTACAAGGAAGGCCAGCGTGCCTTCCTGGAGAAACGCCCCCCGGTTTTCCGGGGAATCTGAGCCTTTATCGGATCAATCATGCGGTCATCAGGCCGTTTGCAGGGAAGGAGAGGGATATGAAGCGTCGTGACTTTCTTGGAGCGGGTGCCACGCTCGCCTTTGCATCCATGGCCTTGGCCGGATCTGTTTCCGGAGTTTTGGCGCAGACCGCGCCACTGAACCCGCCGGTGACGCTCACCGTCGGCTACCAGAAGGTCGGCCATCTCGCGCCGATGATCCTCATCGCCGATGCGCTGAAGGCGCAGGGCGTGGAGCTGAAACTCGTGGAATTCGCGCGCTATGCCGATGCGCGCACGGCGCTTCTCGCGGGCTCGCTGGATGTGGCCTCGGTGGGCCCGGCGGATCTCGCGATCTCGCTCGCCAATGGCTCGACCAGCATGGTCGGCATCATGGGTGTGGGCTCCTCGCCGAAATATGTCATCGCCGGCCGTGGCAAGAAGTTCGACAGCTGGGAAGACATCAAGGGCAAGAAGATCGCCATCGCGCCGGGTTCGGCGGTGTGGTTCCAGTTCGCCGCGACGCTGATCGAGAAGGGCATTCCCTACAACTCGTTCAACGCCGTGAACATTCAGGGCGGCGGCGCGAACTTCAACCAGGCGCTCGAAAAGGGCGAGGTCGATGCCATCGTCACCTGGGAGCCGTTCGAATCCATCCCCGTGATGAAGGGCTACGGCACCTTCGCTAAGAACCTCGATTACTCGATCTCGAAATCGGTCGGGGCCGAACTCGGCATGCTCGCCGCGAATACGAATGCGGTGGCTTCAAAGCGCCCGGCCATCGAGCGCTTCGTGACGGCCTATGTCGCCAAGATGAAGGAGCTTGAAGGCTCGCGCGATGCCTTCGGCAAGGCCATTGCCACGCTGACCGGGCTGGATCCCGATGTCTCGCTGAAGATTGCAGAGGTGATCAAGCTCGGGCCGGTCATCACGCCGGACCAGATCAAGCGGCAGGCCAAGGCCTTCTCCGATCTCAATGTCATTCCCAAGGATGTCTCGGGTGACATCGAGAAGTATTGGGATGGCTCGTATCTCGCAGCCGCAATGAAGTGATGATCCAGCCAAGCGGAGCATGGCCGGTTTGCGCCGGCCATGCCCACCCGAGGAGATGCGGATGGCAGGCCCGGATACCCGGAAAACAACTGGTAGCGCAGCAAAACCCTCGCTGATGGAACTTGCCGGGGAGCGCCTCGGGCGTGGCCTTCTGGCCATCGCACTGCCGCTTGCCGTGCTGGTGCTCTGGCAACTCTCCGGCAAGAACGGGGCGGTCGCCGGTGGCGCGCTCCCGACGCCAGATCGGGTGTGGAATGCCTGGCTTGTCTGGGCCTTTGGCAAGCCTGGCCCCATGACCCTCTCGCCCTATGTCGGGACATGGGCGGATGCGATCTATTTCTCGGCCATGCGCGTGGCCAAGGGCTTCGGCCTCGCGGTGCTCGTGGGTGTGCCTTTGGGCATCATCATTGGCTGGTCGCGCCTTGCGGCCTCGATGGTCGACCCCACGATCCAGTGGCTGCGGCCTGTGCCGATCACGGCCTGGCTGCCGATTTCCATCGCGATTTTCGGCATTTCCGATTTCGGCGCGGTGTTTCTAATCACCATCGGCGCGTTCTACCCCATCGTGATCAACACGACGCAGGGCGCGCGCGACGTTGACAAGAACTGGATCCGCGCCGCGCTCATGATGGGTGCGAGCCAGTGGGATATCCTGCGCCGCGTGGTGTTGCCCGCGGCCTTGCCGTCGATCTTCACCGGCTTGCGCATCGGCCTCGGCATCGGCTGGACGGCGGTGATCGTCTCCGAGATGGTCGCGGTAAAATCCGGCCTCGGCTACGTGCTGTGGGACGCCTATTACGTCGGTCGGATGGATATCGTGATCGCCGATATGGTCTCGATCGGCCTGTTCGGCTTCCTCTCGGATTGGGCGATCGTGCGCCTCGAGCGCTGGGTGCTGAAATGGCGCCGGCTGCAGAATTTCAACCAATAGGCTGAGCGATGGGCACGATTTCACTGCGTGGTGTTTCGAAGGTCTATGGTGGCGCGCGCGCTGTCACCGCGCTCGATCATGTGGATTTCGAGGTGGCCGAGGGCGAGTTCGTGGCTCTGCTCGGCCCCTCGGGCTGTGGCAAATCCACATTACTCAATCTCGTGGCGGGCTTCGAAGGCCTCAGCGAAGGCACGCTCAGCTTCGACAATGCGCCAGTGACGCGTCCGGGTCCGGATCGCGGGGTCGTGTTCCAGGAGGCTTCGCTCCTGCCATGGCTCAATGTGTGGGAGAACGTGGTTTTCGGCCCCAAGGTTCAGAAGCTCGACCGTTCCGATTACGAGCCGCGCGCCCGCGAGATCCTGAAAATCGTCGGCCTTGAAGCCTTCCACGAGGCGCTGCCGGTGCAGCTTTCGGGCGGCATGCGCCAACGCGTGGGCATTGCGCGCGCCCTCGTGATGCAGCCTCGAGCGCTGCTGATGGACGAGCCCTTCGGCGCGCTCGACGCGCAGACGCGCCTCTCCATGCAGGCCCTGCTGCTGGAGGTGTGGCAAAAGCTGAAAACCACTGTGCTCTTCGTGACGCACGACATCGACGAGGCCATTCTGCTCGCCGACCGCATCTGCGTGATGACCGCGCGTCCCGGCCGCATCACCCGCACCATTCCCATCACCCTGCCACGCCCGCGCAGCATCGATGATCTCACCTCAGCCGAATTCAACCGCTTCAAGGCGTTGATCATGGCGGAGATGCGCGGCGGACATCACTAAGGAAGAAGCAGCATGGCCAATCCCCGTATTCCCTATCGGATGACTTCATCGCGGCCCAAACTACCGCCGATGCAAGGCAAGAGTATTCTCGTGCATCTTGTTGTGAATGTTGAGCATTGGCAGTTCGAACATTCCATGCCGCGCACGATCATCACGCCGCCGCATGGCCGCGAGACCGTGCCGGATGTGCCGAATTTCTCCTGGGCGGATTACGGCATGCGCGCGGGCATGCCGCGCATTCTCGATCTTTTCCGGGCGCGTGGCGTGCCCGCTTCCGTGAGCTTCAACGCGGGCGTGATTGACGCCTATCCGGAAGCCTCGATTGCCATGCGCGATGCCGGCTGGGAATTCATCGGCCATGGCATGCACCAGAAGGCGATCAATCATGTCGAGGGTGGCGAACTCGCGCTGATCCGCGCCTGCCTTCAGAAGATTGAGGGCTTCACGGGCAAAAAAGTCCGCGGCTGGCTTTCGCCGGGCCTGCGCGAAACCGTGGACACGCCCGACCTGCTGGTGGAAGCCGGGGTCGATTATGTCTGCGACTGGGTGGTGGATGACCTGCCATCCTACATGACCACGAAGATCGGGCAGCTCGTGGCGATGCCCTACAATGTTGAGGTGAATGACAGCATCATCTACGCCATCGAGCGCCACGCGACGGGCGAGATGGCCCGGCGGCTGGAATTCACGCTCCGGCAGTTCGAGGCGGAAAGCGCCGAAAACCCGCGCGTTCTGGCCATTGGCCTGCATCCGCATCTCATTTCCGTGCCGCATCGCATGCATGAGCTGGTGCATATGCTGGATCTGCTGCAGGCCTCGGACAAGGTGCTCTTCACAACCGGCAGCGCGATCTGCGACTGGTTCACCGCCCATCAGAAGCCGGGAGCCTGAGCGATGGATCTCGGTATCAGCGGAAAGACCGTTCTCATCACGGGCGGTTCCAAGGGCATCGGTCTTGCTTGCGGGCGTGTGTTTCTGGAGGAGGGGTGTCGCGTGGTGCTCGTCGCGCGCGACGCGGCGCGGCTCGATGAGGCCGTTGCTGCACTGGGCGGCGGCAACCGCGTGACCGGCTGCAAGGCGGATATGTCGCAAGCCGCCGAACGCGAGCGCGTGGCCAAGCTCTTCCCCGATGTCGATATCCTCGTGAACAATGCCGGGGCCATTCCCGCCGGCGGCCTGCTCGATCTTTCCATGGAGACATGGGAAGCAGCATGGGCGCTGAAGGTGATGGGCTATATCCATCTCACGCAGCTCTATCTCGGCCTGATGAAGGCGCGCGGGCAGGGCGCCATTGTCAATATCATCGGGGCGGCGGGGCGCAGCCCGCGCTACAACTACGTGTGTGGTGCCACAGGCAATGCCGCGCTGATGGCCTTCACCGGGGCAGTCGGCGGCAAATCCAGCGAATGGGGCGTGCGCGTTTTCGGCATCAACCCCTCGCAGACGCGCACGGATCGCATCATCTCGCTTTCGAAAACCAAGGCGAGGGACGCTTTTGGCGATGAAAGCCGCTGGGAGGAAATGCTGAAAGGCCTTCCCTTCGACCGCCTGATCGAGCCGGAGGAGATCGCCCGTAGCGCGGCGTTCCTCGCGTCGCCCGCCTGCGGTTATGTCAGCGGCGCGGTGCTCGATATCGATGGCGGACAGGCATTCCGAGGCTGAGATGGCGGTTGTTCCCGGCTGGCAGGGCCGTTTCTTCGAGGATTTCACCGTTGGCGATGTCTACAAGCACCCCCTCGGGCGCACGATTACCGCGACTGACAATGCGTGGTTCACGAACCTCACGCTGAACACCGCGCATCTGCATTTTGATGCGAATTACGCGTCGCAAACCGCCTTTGCGAAGCCGCTCGTCAATTCCTGCTTCACGCTATCGCTGGTGACCGGGCAATCCGTCACCGATGTGTCGCAGAACGTCTTCGCGAATCTCGGCTGGGATGAGGTGCGCCTGCCTATGCCGGTCTTCGAGGGGGACACGCTTTATGCGGAATCCGAGGTGCTGGAGATGCGTGAATCCGCCTCGCGACCTGAAACTGGTATACTCAAAATCCGAACCATCGGCTATAACCAGCATGGTGATATCGTGATCAGCTTTCGCCGGACCTTGCTGGTCTATCGGCGCGGGCAGGGGCCTCTTGCTACCTATCGCCCCGAGCCGAAGCGCGGTTGACGCGCCACATCGATTGAACATCGAGCCACGGGAGTGCCCGGATGCATCGGGTAACCATTGACCTGCCGATGCTGGCTCCGGGCCTCGTGCCCCGGCTTTCCGTGCTGCATTTCGGACAGGCGGGTTCCGGCCCGAAGATCTATGTGCAGGGTGGCCTTCATGCCGATGAAGCGCCTGGCACGCTCGCGGCCCATCGTCTGGCTGAACGCCTCGCGGCGCTGCCGGAAGGCGCGATCACCGGCGAGGTGATCATCGTGCCGGTCGCGAACCCCATCGGCCTGTCACAGCGCGTTCTCGGCCTGCATCTCGGGCGCTATGCGCTGGATGACGGGCGGAACTTCAACCGGGGTTATCCGGATGTCTCCGGAGCGGTGATCGCGGCGCTGGAGGGCAAGCTTTCGCTCTACGAGGACGCGAATACCCGCCTGTTGCGCGCGGCCTTGCGGGCGGCCATCGCCGCGCGATCACCCGTGGAGCCCGTACAGGCGCTGAAGCGCGCGCTTCTCGGCCTCGCGGTAGATGCGGATTGGGTTCTCGATCTTCATTGCGATGCCGAAGCGCTGCCGCATCTCTACACGCAGCCCGGTTTCGTTGACGATTTCGAGCCCTTCACGCGGCTCATGGGCGCGCGGGCGATCCTCACGGCGGAGGCCTCCGGCGATCACCCGTTCGACGAGGCGATTTCCGCCGTATGGGAGAAGGTGCGCGCAGCTTTTCCGCTGCATCCCTTCGCGTGCGGTGGCATTGCGGCCACGGTGGAACTGCGTGGCCAGCAGGATACCGAGCCGGCCTTTTCCGATAGAGATGCCGAGGCAATCCTCGGGTTTCTCACGCATCTCGGTGTTCTCAAGGGTGAGGCACCGGCCTTGCCGGAGGCCCAATGCGAGGCGACCACGCTCGCCGGCTGCTCGCTCATCGATGCCCCGGCCACCGGTGCCCTGCAATGGCATGTGCCGCTCGGCACTGACGTGAGCGAGGAGCAGGTGATCGGCGAGATCATCGATGCGGCGGCAGGCACATGCACGCCGGTCCGGTCGGAATGCGCCGGGCTTTTCTTCGCGCGCAGCCAGAGCAGGCAGGTGCTCGCCGGCCAGAAGCTCGGAAAGATCGCGGGGCGCGAACCACTGCGCGCGGGGCAATTGCTGGGGCCGTGAAGCGCGGTGCCAGCAGGGCGCCCTATCACTCCGCGTCACTGGTCTCCGGATCGGCCTCCAGCCGGTAGCCGAGGCCGCGCTGGGTGCGGATGAGCCGGACGGCATGCCCCTCATCGACCTTGGCGCGCAGGCGGCCGATATAGACATCGACCACATTGGTCAGCGGGTCCTCGTTCATGCCCCAGATATTCGAGAGAATGCGCTCGCGGCTGAAGAGTTTCCCCGGCGCGCTCATCAGCAATTCGAGGAGCGCGAGTTCCTTTGCCGTCAGCGAGAGGCTGCGACCCGCGCGCGTGGCTTTCATGGCCGAACGGTCGAGTTCGAGATCCGCCACGCGCAGAACCGTGGGGGCAGGAGCCTTGAACTCGCGGCTGCGGCGGCCCAGCGCTTCGAGCCGGGCGAGAAGCTCGTCGAAATCGAAGGGCTTGCAGAGATAATCATCCGCGCCAAGGCGCAACCCGGCCACGCGATCCTCCACGGTCGAGAGCGCGGTGAGCATCAGTACCGGCAGCTGGATGTGCTGCGCGCGCAGGGTCTGGCAGACATCGAGGCCGGTCATGTCCGGCAGCATCAGGTCGAGAATGATGATCGTGGCCGCCTCGCCGGATTTGAAATCCTGCCATGCCTCCTGCGCGAAGGCGATGCCCTCATGCCCCTCGCGCGCCACGCGCACCCGCATGCCCTCGGCCTTGAGGCCGCGTTGCAGGAAATCGGCGATGCGCCGGTCATCCTCGATCACCAGAATGTTCATGAAGGCTCCCCGAAGGATGCAAGCGGCAGGGTGACGGTCGCAACCGTGCCTGTGCCGAGGCTGCTTTGCAGCGTGATGTCTCCGCCATGCGCGCGGGCCAGAACGCGTGCGATGGGCAGGCCGAGTCCGCTGCCATCGGCGCGATGTTCCTCGGCATTTGGTGCGCGGTGGCCGCGTTCGAAAACCCGCGGGAGTTCTTTCGGCGGAATGCCGATGCCCTCATCCGTGATCACGATTTCAGCCATCGGTGTCGCGCTGGCACTACGCCGTGCCGAGAGCCGCACCGCGCCGCCGGGATGCGAATAGCGGATCGCATTGTCGATCAGCACCAGCATGAGCTGGCGCAGGCGGTCGGCATCGCCGAGCATCGCAAGGCCCGTCGGCCACGGCTCGGCCTCCAGCCGAATACCCCGCGATTGCCCCATGGCAGTGCCCAGCGAGATCACCTCATCCAGCACCGGCCCGAGCTGGATCGGCTTGTGTCTCAGGGAAAGGGAATCGATATCGCTGCGCGCCATGGTCAAGAGGTCGTCGATTGTCGTGCCCAACTGCCGCGTGGCATCCTCGATGCGCCGCAGCGATTGCCGGTATTCCTCCACCGGCTTCACGGGACCGCGCAGGGCAATCTGCGCCTCGCCGCGAATGGCGGTGGTGGGCGTGCGCAATTCGTGGCTCACATCGGCAAAAAGCTGGCGTCGCCGGGCTTCCGCCTCCTTCTGGGTGTTGAGCGCGATGGTCAGTTCGGCCGTGCGGCGCGCCACCTGCTCTTCCAGCGCCTGCCGGGCCTCGGCCTCTCTCGCGCGATGTGCCGCAAGTTCCTCCGCCATCGCGTTCATGCTGCGGGCGACATCGCCGAATTCATTCGCGCCATCGAGCGGGATGCGGTGCGAGAGGCGCCCGGCGCGCAACGCAGCCGCGCCTTCGGCCAGCGCAACGAGTGGCGTGCCGAGCGCCCGGGCAAAGCCCAGCGCGATCACCAGCGCGGCGAGAACGAAGGCGATGGTGGTGCCGATCCACAGGGTGCGCAAAGCGGCGAGGGTGTCGTCCGTTTCCGCGCGTTTCTCGCGCAGCGAAACATCCTCCCGCGCGAGGCTGTCCGAGAGCAGGGTCCGGAGGTCACGCCCCTCCGCATTGTCGAAAAGATCATTCGCGATGTGCCATGCCGCGCTCGTATCCAGCCCCGGCGCGGGCTGGTTGAGGCTGGCGAGCCCGCGCGCGAGCTGATCGAGGCTTCCGCGCAGCACCATCAGGGCATCACGCCGCTGCACCTGGCGCTGGCGCGCCGCTTGCCCCTGATCGAGCAGGACGGCCTGTTCCGCCAGCGCATCCAGCCGGGTCAGCGTATCGCGCATGCCGCGCAGCAGCGCGTCGCGCTGTTCATCCGTGGCTGTCGCCCCGAACTGGCGCTGGGCCATCCAGTTCCGCAATTGCTGCTTGTCGAACCAGAGTGCAGTGAAACCCTGCTTGATATCCGCCGCCACGCGGCCCCGCAGCACATGATGCTGCGCCAGCCCCACGGCCCAGACCGCGAACCCGCCCTGCAAGGCCGCGATGGTTGCGAGTGCAGCCAGCGCAAGGCTGATCCGCCGCCGGAAGGCACTCGAACGTGGCGCGAGCCCGGGCTCTGTCATCTGGTTTTCATTTTGGCGTCAGGTTGTGATCATTTGGCATTCAAGCCCGTGTCAGTCGCCTTGGTTAGAACGGGATTGCCCGGCGAACGCAAGTTCAGGCCGAGGCGACACCCCGGAAGGAAACCTCAGATCATGTCGATCCGCCAATCGTTCATTCCCGCCGCCATCCTCGCCGTGCTGCTGCCGGCCGGGGCCGCACTGGCCCAGAGCGCGCCGACGGTCGTCAATCAGTCGATCGCCGAAAGCGATGTTCTCGGTGCCCAGAAGGCGTGGTGCGAAGCCCTCGTGAACATCAGCCGCACGGGCGAGACACAGGGCCAGGCTGCCGCCAAGGCTTTGGCCGAGAAGGTGATTGATGCCGCCTATGGCTACCAGATGGGTGCGGTTCTGTTCAAACCGACGCTAACCGTTGCGCCGCAGACCTTCCGCACCACCCGCGCTGGCGCGCTCGCTTACTTCGTGGGCGGTGATCAGGCCTTCCCGAAAGATAACGGCTTTGCGCTGAAGGGCTGGACCAAGTGCGAAGCCAAGAACAGCGCGATCTTCATCGCTGGCGATTCCGCCACGACGATGGGTAACGTGATGATCACCGGCAAGGATGGCAAGGTGACCACGGTCGACAAGACCTGGAAGTTCGTGAAGGACGATGCCGGCAAGCTGCGCATCGTGGTGCATCACTCCTCGCTGCCCTTCACCGGCTGAGTGCCGACCGGATGGGGCCGGAATGGCTCGCAAACGATGAAAAAGGCCGCTTCGCAGCGGCCTTTTGTGTCTCGTTCGGAGCGGAACGGCTCATTTCGCGACGATGCGCCCCTCGACCGTGCTGTTCACGGTTCCGAGCTTACGCACATGCACCATCACCACATTGGCCATCAGCGTGCCATCGGTCTTGCCGATCAGCGTGCGCCCGCGCCCCAGAGCCGAATAGCCATCCCCGCCGCCGAACATGAAGTCATTCGAGGCGACCTTGTACTTCGCGGCCGGATCGATCGGCTTGCCAGCCACCTCGATGGAAAGCACGCGGCTTCCCACTGCTGCCTTCGGATCGTAGCTGAAGGTGAGGCCCGAGACCTGCGGGAAGCGGCCCGCGCGGTTGTCGACCTGCGAGACGCCATTCTCCAGCGCATCCTTGATGTCCTTCCCGGTGATCTCGACCATCACGGTCGAGTTGCCGAAGGGCAATTCCGAGAGGATGTCGCGCCGCGTCAGCGTCGCGCCGGGCGCATATTGCTTGTTCGCGCGAATTCCGCCGCCATTGGTGATGGCCACATCAGCGCCGGTCGCCGCGCGCATCGCATCCGCGATGAGGTTGCCGATGGCCGCTTCCTGGCTGCGCACGGTGGCGGAGCGGCTATCGAGCGCGACCGCCGTGGTGCCGATATTGACATCCAGCTCCTTGGAAAGCTCCGCCTCATATTTCTTCACGATGGTCAGCGTCGCCGGATCGGGCTCCACAAGCGCCGAATCGATCGGGCGGAACACCGGGCGCCACGTGACGGTGCGTTTGCCCTCGCGCTCGCCGATGATGCAATACATGTCGATGGCGGTGACATATTCGCCTTCCTCGCCCGATTCCACCATCGCCACGCGGTTGTCGTAGGAAATGCGCAGATCGTGGTCATGGCCGGTCAGCAGCACATCGACGAGGCGTGAGCGCGCAATTTCGAGGTCGCGGGTGAAATCCGTGTGGGTCACGGCCACCACGATATCCGCGCCGGCATCGCGCAGGGCCTTCGATTGCTCGCGGACGGCGGCCATCTCATCGGTAAACGTAAAGCCCTGTGCCGACGACATCAGCGGCGTGCTGGCCAAAGCCACGCCGAAGACACCGAGCTTGATCGGGCCCATCTCGTAGATCTTGCGATCCTCATGGCCGGGCAGGGCAGAACCATCGGCGTTGCGCAGGTTCGCGGCCATGAAGAGCGATTTCGATTCCGCCCGGCGCTTGAGATAAACCTCCTTGCCGAAATCGAATTCGTGGTTGCCCGGCACGAACACATCCGGCGGCACCACGTTCAGCAGTTCCACCGTATGCGCGCCCTGATCGAAGCCCGACATCAGCGAGGGCGAATACATGTCGCCGGCATGGGCATAGAAGCAGGGCACCGGCCCTGCTTTTTCTGCCCGCGCAATAGCCGCGAGGCGCGCGAAGCCGCCTTTCTTCGCCACTTCGCTCATCTTGTAGATGTCATTCACGAGGAGTAGCCGGAAGGTCGGCGTGGCACCCTGGCTCGCGGCCTGCGCGAGGGCTTCCTCGGCGCTGCCGGCCATGATCGTCGTCGCGGCAAGGCCGCCGGCTACCGCAATCTTGAACGCGTCGCGCCTGTTGATCTCGCTCATGTTCGAAACTCCCGGTTTGTCGCAGGTGCCCGAACGGCGACCTTGTTCTTTTTCGAATGTAGACCCAGTGCCGCGCCTTTTGGAAGGGTGCGCAATGCCTCAATGCGTGCCATAGATACGATCGCCGGCATCCCCGAGACCGGGCACGATGTAACCCTTCTCGTTGAGCTTCTCGTCGATGGCCGCGGTCCAGATCGGCACATCCGGGTGCAGTGCCTGCATCTGCGCGATGCCCTCGGGCGCCGCGAGCAGGCAGACGAAGCGGATATCATGCGCGCCGCGCGCTTTCAGGCGCTCGATGGCAGCCGTGGCTGAATTGCCCGTTGCGAGCATCGGGTCCGTGACGATCACGAGGCGATCGGCGAGATCATGCGGGGCCTTGAAGAAATACTCGATGGCTTCCAGCGTATCGTGGTCGCGGTAGAGGCCGATATGCGCGACGCGCGCTGAGGGGATGAGTTCGAGCATGCCCTCGGAGAGCGCGATTCCTGCGCGCAGGATGGGCGCGAGAACCAGCTTCTTGCCGTCGATCATTGGCGCATCCATGGCCTGAAGCGGCGTTTCGATGCGTTTCGTGGTCATCGGCAATTCGTGCGTCACCTCATAGGCCAGCAGCATGGCGATCTCGCGCACGAGCTGGCGGAACCCGGAGGTCGAGCGCGTCTTGTCGCGCAAAAGCGACAGCTTGTGCTGCACGAGGGGGTGTTTGACGACCGTAACGCCCTGCATGGTGTTGGATCCTGTCTTCGGGGGCTTCTTTTGGTGAAACCCGTTGTTGTCATTCAAAAAACGGTGCCGTCACTCACGATGCGCAAGGGCGGACTGCCATCGGCGCGCCGCTCGCGGGCGAGCCTGCGGCCCGTGGCCCAGGTTCCGCCCTCCAGCACGCGCGCCAGCGGAAAATCCGTCTCGGCGACGCCCAGAGCCGCACGCACGAGCGGCGCGATGCCATCCAGCAACGCGACCGTCAGCGCCCGCCACTCGATGATGACGGTGGAATCCGGTTTGTGCTCGGCCGCCAGGATCGCCGCATCCTTCGGCACGATCACCCCGCCATCGAGGAAAAGCCCGCCATTGCGATATTCCGCGAGGCCGGTGAGGCCATCGATGGCACTCACCGTGATCCCCGCCGCCTGCAAGGGCTCGATAAGGGAATATGACAGCCATTGCGAGAGCTTGTGGAAGGGCACCAGCGCGCCGGTCGCGCTGCCATCTTCCAGCAGGGGGTGCCGCCATGTATCGCCCAGCGGCACGCCGTGAAGGCTGAGGCGCGAGGGCCAGATCGGCCCGAAATGCCTAAGAACCGCTGCGAGAATCTCCGAAGCGGGCAGGGTGCTGCGCCCCTTCCCCAGCACATCAAACAGCGCGCCGGGCCGGGCATGGCCGCCGGCATCGGGCATCGCGGAATCAGCGAGAAGCGCGCGGCCCAGCACATTCAGCAGGCTCACGCGGCCTTCAAGGCCGTCCAGCGGGTTCGCCGGGCCGACCTGAAAGCCCTCCGCGAGCGTTTCAACCGTCAGGCTCGCGAGGCGCGCGGCATCCGCGCGGAGAGGGTTCGCGGGATCATCCGAGAACGCGCCCGCCGCCCACATGTCGAAACTCGCGAGCGCGAGCCCCTCCGAGCGGCCAATCGCAATTCCGTTCAGCGGATCAACATAACGCCAGGCCGCACCCGCGCCGGCATCAAGCAGCACGGAGACGATCACGAGATCGAACGCCGCGCGGGCGCGCTCCGCCGGGCTCGCCCAAGGCGTGGCCGCGTCAAGCTCTGCCCAGCGATCCCGCCCGGCATGGGTGAAATGCCGCCAGCGCGCATGGAAAGGTACGTCGAGCGTCGGGTAAGCCTGCCGCGTCACCTCGGCCACAATTGCGGCGACAGCCGGCAAACGAGCGAGATCAAGCCGGAAATGCGCGAGGCCATCGGCTTTCGCCAAAGCGAAAATCCGTTGCGCCTTCTCGCGCACGGCGGATGCTGAGAGTAGCGCAGAGGTCTCAGAATTTTTCGAGGTCACGACCCACCACCCGTTCGAGAACTTCGCGGTTCGGAGCGCCATCGGGCGCGTAATAGCCGGCGGCTTTCTTCGCTTCCATCTCCACATTGGCGTCATCGGGGATGAGCCCATCCGGGATGGGCACGCGCTCGCCGATGGAAATGCCGGAATCCACGAGAGCATCGAATTTCATGTTCGACATCGAGATGAACCGCTCGATATGCGTGATGCCAAGCCAGTGCAGCACATCCGGCATCAATTGCTGGAAGCGTGCATCCTGCACGCCGGCCACACATTCCGTGCGCTCGAAATAGGTCGCGGCCTGATCGCCGCCCTCCTGCCGCTTGCGCGCGTTATAGACGAGGAACTTCGTGACCTCGCCGAGCGCGCGGCCCTCCTTGCGATTGTAGATGATGAGCCCCACGCCTTTGTTCTGCGCCTCGCGCACGCATTCCTCGATGCCGTGGATGAGATAGGGCCGGCAGGTGCAGATATCCGAGCCAAACACGTCCGAGCCATTGCATTCATCATGCACGCGGCAGGTGATGCGCGTCTTGGGCTTTGCGAGGGCCGCCACATCACCCATGACATAGGCCGTGATATTGCCGATGGGCGGCAAGAACACCTTCATATCCGGCCGGGTCACGAGTTCCGGATACATGCCGCCGGTTTCCTCGAAAAGCGTGCGGCGTAGGGCCTTTTCGGTCGCACCGAAGCGCTCGGCAATGCCCGGCAGCCACCAGACCGGATCAATCGCAATCTTGGTGACCGCGACGTCGCCTTTCTCCTTCAGGATGTCGCCATCCGCCTTCAGCCGGCCCTTGGCCATCGCCTCGCGGATTTCCGGCAGGTGAAGGCGCGCCTTGGTGATGGCGATGGTCGGGCGCAGGTCGAGCCCCTCGGCCATCGCGCGGGTGTAGTACTCGGTCACGCGATGCCCGAATGGGTCGAGCGAAACGATCCGCCCCGGCTCGCCCCATTGCGGGTAGGGGCCGATCTGCGCCACCGGCTCGGTATTGGTGAAATCGGCCTTGGCCTGCGCGTTGAGCGCACCAGCCGATACCGCAAGCGCCCGGTAGAGCGAATAGGTGCCACCATGCGCGCCGATGACATTGCGATCCTGCGGACGGGAGACCGTGCCGATGATCGGCCCGCGCTGCGCGGGATCTGGCGCGCCCCAGTCAATCGGGTGGCGGCTGCTCGCGGTGCCCGGCTCGGGGTGCGAGGTGATGCGGATATGGCCCTTGCGATTGCCTGTCATGCCCGTGCCTTGCTCAAGCCCCCTCAAAGCGTGTATTCCTTGCCTGCCGCATCAGGGGGCGCGGGCAGGATTGCGTTGCTAAGTCTTCAGTTAAAAGGCGTGCCTTTCGTGGTTGGCGTTAGCCCAAGATGCTTCAGGATGCTCGCGGCGATATCCGCGAGGCTGTCGCGCACGCCGATGGAGCCCGGCTGAATACCCGGCCCGAAGGCAAGGATCGGCACCCGCTCGCGGGTATGGTCCGTTCCGCGCCAGGTTGGATCATTGCCATGATCGGCAGTGATGATCGCGAGATCGCCCGGCTTGAGCCGCGCCATGATCTCGGGAATGCGCCGGTCGAAGGCTTCGAGGGCGGCCGCATAGCCCGGAACGTCGCGCCGGTGGCCGAATTCGACGTCGAAATCGATGAGGTTCGCGAAGACGAGCCCGCCCTCGGGCAGGCGTTCGAAACCGGCCAGCGCCGCATCAAGCAGGCGGTCATTGCCCGCGGCCTTGATCTCCTCGCCTGTGCCGCGATGCGCGAAGATATCGCCGATCTTGCCGATGGTGATGATCTTGCGGCCCGCTTCGGTCAGCTGGTCGAGCATGGTCGGCGCGGCGGGCTCGATCGCCCAGTCCTTGCGGTTGGCCGTGCGCCGGAAGGCGCCACGCCTCTCGCCCACGAAAGGCCGCGCGATCACCCGGCCAATCGCGAGGGAGCGCGTGAGTTCGCGCATGACCGCGCAGATCGCGTAGAGCCGTTCAAGGCCGAAGGTCGTCTCGCTCGCGGCCATCTGCAGCACGGAATCCGCCGAGGTATAGAGGATGGGCTTGCCGCTGGCGCAATGCTCCTCGCCGAATTCCTCGATGATCTCCGTGCCCGAGGCGTGCCTGTTGCCGAGAATGCCGGGCAGGCCGGTTTCCGCAAGGAACGCCGCGATCAGCTCTGGCGGAAAGCAGGGCTCGGTCTGCGGGAAATAGCCCCACTCGAAATCCACGGGAAATCCCGCGATTTCCCAATGGCCTGACGGCGTATCCTTGCCGTTGGAGGTCTCCGTTCCAGCGCCATGGAGGCCC